>CBHRAM010000060.1:0-13000 GCA_966076165.1 uncultured Chitinophagaceae bacterium | reverse complement strand
GTTATGCCTTTGAGCAGATCAAGAACTTAGGAAAGGATGGTTTAAGTGATGATGCCGTAAAAGACGGTGAAAAAAGTATCCAGGAAATCACCGACAGGTATATTGTACTGGTTGATAAACACCTGGCAGCGAAAGAGAAAGAAATGATGGCGGTATAGTTTACCCGTTTATTGGTTTACTGGTTTATCTGTACCAGTAAACCAATAAACGAATAAACCAATAAACCGATCCTATTTCCTGTTCACCAGATACACCCCACCCAAAATAATCCCCAGGCAGCCTACCTGCCATAGTGTTACGTGTTCGCCGTACAGAACACCCCACATCACAGCAATAAAGGGGATCCCATAGGTTACCATGGATGCAAATAAAGTGCCTGCTCTTTTTACCAGCATATAAAAAAGAATGGAAGCCACGGCTGTTCCCATGATCCCCAATACTGCAGAAGCGGCAGTTGAGATCAGTACCGTTTTATCTCCCAGGGGAAGGGAGAAATAACCGTTATAATACAGGATAAAGAGCGATGGTATAATAAGAAAAACAAAAGCCAGTGAAGCAATATTGATCGAACCTACACCCTGCATATGCCTTCCCACCATGTTTACATTTATGCCATAAAAAACAGTGGCCAGCAATACCAGCATCGTGTAAGAAACATTGGCGAAATGAATATTACCATTGGGTGATACCAGCATATAAAGCCCGATAAAACCAATGAGCACACCTGATATTTTTTTCCAGTTGGCTTTGAGTTGAAAGAAACTGATGCCGATAATAATGGTAAACAAGGGTGTTAAGGCATTTAAGATCCCGGCCAGTGAGCTGTCGATCCTGGTTTCGGCGATGCAGAATAAATAAGCCGGGAAAAAACTGCCGAGCAAGCCCGAAAGGATCACCAGTGCCAGCTTGTTGCGGGGCACCTGTAACAAAGCTTTGCGGGCAAAAGGGATCAGCACCAGTCCGGCGCTTAAGATACGGATAGACGCCACATCATAGGGTGTAAGCTTGTTCATACCGGCTTTCATCAGAATGAAGGAACTGCCCCAGATCAGCGACAGAATGGTAAAAAGCCCCCAGTTGATCAGTTTGTCTCTCACTATGTTAATTTGGCCAAAGTTGCATTTTTTACAAAAGCAAAAGGATAATTTTATATAAATGAATTACCGTGCCCGCCATTCAATTGCATAAAACCCTTACCAGAGCGCCGAAAGGGCTGAATAAAGAAAAAACCAAAATCAAGACAGCCAAGCTGGTTGCAGAACTGGATGAATTGCAAAACCTGCTTTTTGCAGAAGCCAAACATTCCATACTGATTGTGATACAGGGAATGGATGGCAGTGGTAAGGATGGCACGATCCGCGATGTTTTCGGAAAACTGAACCCGCAAGGTGTAACGGTCCGATCCTTTAAAGCGCCCGTAGCGGAAGAATTGTCGCATGATTTTTTATGGCGTATACACCAGCACGCACCTGCCAAAGGGTTTATCCAGATCTTTAACCGTTCCCATTATGAAGATATCCTGGTTACCCGCGTACATAAATGGTGTACAGATAAGCTCGCCAAAGAAAGGATGAAAGCCATTAATCATTTTGAAGAATTACTTTCAAAACATAACGATACGCATATCCTCAAGTTTTACCTGCATGTGTCACCGGAAGAACAGCAAAAACGCCTGAACGAGCGGATTGCAGATGCCCGGAAACAATGGAAATACAACCAGGATGATTTTAAGGAAGCCAAACTCTGGAACCTGTATATGAAAGCGTATGAAGATTGTTTCCGGCATTGCAGCAAAATACCCTGGCATGTTATTCCTGCCGATCAGAACTGGTACAAGGATTACCTGGTGGTGTCTGCCCTTCATAAATTACTGAAAGGGCTGAATATGCAATACCCGGGTCTGAAGAAATAAACGTCTTTGAATATTGGATAGGTTGTTGTAATTTTCGTGAAGACCAAAATCAATTCTATATGGGCATGATGAAAGAATTCAAAGAGTTTGCCATGAAGGGTAACCTCGTAGACATTGCCGTTGCCTTTGTAATGGGTGCCGCTTTCGGAAAGATTGTTACATCGTTCGTAGATGGTATCGTAATGCCTTTGGTAGGTATGCTTACCGGTGGTGTGAACTTTAATGACAAGGTCTGGGTGTTGAAAGATGCCGTACCCGGTGTAAAAGATGCTGCTGGTAAAGTGATTACTCCCGCTGTTGCCGAAGTTGCCGTAAAATACGGAGCATTTATAACGAATGTGTTTGATTTTGTTGTCGTGGCTTTCTCCGTTTTCTTGGTGATCAAAGCCATCAACAAGATGAAAAAGGATGAACCAGCTGCAGCCGCTAAACCCGCCGAACCCTCCAATGCCGATAAATTGCTGGCCGAGATCCGGGATTCGTTGAAAAAGGCAGAGGAAAAATGATCATGTTCGTTAGCAAAGAGTGGTCCATAGTCCATAGACCATAGACCATGGTCCATGGACTATGGTCTTATGGTCCGTTCATGAGAACGCGAGACGCACAACACCCCCACAGCTGTTATAGTGGAAGTGGATAACTATTCCCCCAACACCCGCTATTTTAGCCCTGTTTCGGTTTTCTTTGCAGCTAAAGCTATTGACCAGTGAATAATGTGAGTTACCAGATCAAGTTGGATCAGTTTGAGGGCCCTTTCGACCTGTTGTTGTTCTTTATTGAAAGGGATGAACTGGATATCTACAATATCCCCATTACCCGGATCATTAATGATTTTCTTGATTTCATCCACCAGGGTGAAAAACTGAATATTGAACTGAGCAGTGAATTCATCCTGTTCGTTTCCACCCTCATGCGCATCAAGGCAAGGTTATTATTGCCCCGTAAGGAAATTGATGCCGATGGAAACGAGATCGATCCACGCCAGGAACTGATCGATAAGATCCTCGAATACAAACGCTTTAAAGAAGCCGCTGTTCAGATGGCCGAAATGGAAGCTCAGCGTATGCTGATGATCAAACGTGGTAACCTGCAGCGCGAGATCGTATCCATCGGTGAGGAAGCATCGGAAGGTACCGAGATCCAGAACATCACCATGTTCAAACTCATGAAAGCGTTTGAAAAAGTGATGTTGCGTGTGCAGGAGCGCCAGAACAGGCCTGTTCACACCGTGGTACGTTACAATTATACCATGGAAGGCAGCCGTGATTATATGCTGGGCTTTGTGCAAAAAGAAAAAACAGTGTCTTTCGAAAAAGTTTTTGAAGTGTGTACCGACAGGATCCATGCACTCTTCCTGTTCCTGTCGCTGCTGGAATTGTCACAACAGAAATTCATGAAACTCCTGGTAGGACAGGGCATGAACAATTTTATTGTTGAATGGAACGAACACCGCGAAGAAGACCTCGAAGCAGAAGGCAATGTAGGAGAGAATGATATCATTGAAGAATCATCATCCCCTTCTTTTGAAGATGAATCCATTCCGGAAACGGAATAAGGATATTGATAAGTCAATAAAAAAATCCGGCTACAACTTGTGCCGGATTTTTTTATAGGCATATTGCTTGCGTTACCCCGCGATCAGGGTGGTTACGTTTACTTTATCTTTCATCAATTCCCTTACAGCATCAGCTATACCCTGTGCATCATAAGCACATTCCCTATGTAATTCTTTCGGTGTGCCGTGTTCTACCAGCCTGTCGGGGATGCCCAGTATTTTTACTTCCGCGTGGTAATTGTTTTTGTTCATGAACTCGAGAATGGCACTGCCAAATCCGCCTACCACGGTTCCGTCTTCTACCGTTACAATCTTTTTGTATTTGCGGAAAGCCTCGTGTAACAGATCTTCATCGATCGGTTTTACAAAACGCAGATCATAATGTGCGGGGTTAATACCCTGTGTTCTTAATTCACGGATAGCTGCCTGTGCAAAATTGCCGGGATGCCCGAAACTCAATATGGCCACATCTTCGCCATCTTTCAGTTTTCGGCCTTTACCCACGGGTAATGCTTCAAACGCGGTTCTCCATTCCGGCATCACACCTTCTCCGCGCGGATAACGGATCACAAAAGGATAGGGGTTACTTTCCAGTTGTGCCGTATACATCAGGTTACGCAGTTCCTGCTCATTCATCGGTGCGCTGATGATGAGGTTTGGGATACAACGCATATATGGAATATCATAACAGCCATGGTGTGTGGGCCCATCTTCACCTACCAATCCTGCCCTGTCTAAACAGAACACAACCGGTAATTTCTGTATGGCCACATCATGTACCACCTGGTCGTATGCCCTTTGCATAAAAGAAGAATAGATATTGCAGAACACACGCATACCCTGTGTTGCCAGTCCGGCACTTAAGGTAACCGCATGCTGTTCACAAATGCCCACATCAAATGCACGGTGCGGCATTTTCTCCATCATGAACTTCAGAGAAGAGCCGCTGGGCATGGCAGGGGTTACACCCATCACCTGATCGTTCAGCTCTGCCAGTTCTATCATGGTATGGCCGAATACATCCTGGTATTTGGGAGGTTGTGGTGCATCAATTTTTTTCTTGTAGATCTCTCCGGTCACTTTATCAAACAAACCCGGAGCATGCCATTTGGTTTGGTCTTTTTCTGCCAGCGAATATCCTTTTCCTTTAACAGTTACAATGTGTAACAGCTTGGGGCCGGGTATATTTTTCAGGTCCTTCAGCGTATCAACCAGTTTGGTAATATTATGTCCATCGATCGGACCAAAATACCGGATCTGTAAAGCTTCAAACAGGTTGCTGCTTTTATTCACCACACTTTTGATACTGGCTTCCATCTTACTCGCCATATCCCTGCTGAAATTCTTACCCACGGGTAATTTGCCCATCAGGTTCCAGATCTCATCGCGCACTTTGTTGTATGTAGGAGAAGTACTGATATCGGTAAGGTATTCTTTCAAGGCACCCACATTCGGGTCGATGCTCATGCAGTTATCATTCAGTATGATCAGTACATCACTATCGGCCACACCTGCATGGTTCATGGCTTCAAAAGCCATACCGGCGGTCATGGAGCCATCACCGATTACGGCAACGGATTTCCGGTTCTCGCCTTTGTATTTGGCAGCCATGGCCATACCCAAAGCTGCTGAAATAGAGGTAGAGGAATGTCCAACCCCAAACGTATCAAATTCACTTTCACTTCTCTTGGGAAAACCGCTCAGGCCTTTGTATTTGCGGTTGGTAACAAAATTATCGCGGCGGCCGGTGAGGATCTTATGGCCATAAGCCTGATGGCCCACATCCCATACCAGCTGATCGTACGGTGTATCATAGATATAATGCAGGGCCACAGAAAGTTCCACCACACCCAAGCTGGCAGCAAAATGCCCGCCGTGTACGCTTACCACGTCTACGATAAACTGGCGAAGCTCGTCACAAACCTGATGTAACTGGCTGCTATTGAGCTTCTTAAGATCATTTGGGTGATTGATTTTCTGTAGTAAGGGTCCTGGAGTGATCTGCATTCAGGCTGGTTTATGATGTAAAAATAAGCTAATTCGCTATCCTAACTAGCTAATTAGCTACAGAAACATACGGGAAAACAGATAGTTCGGCGGTTCAGAACATTAATTTATGCCAAACAGAGGCTGATTTTACCTTTAATCAAATTTAGCGGGGTTTGGGGGGCGCTTTCATTTTATATTTGTTCCAACATGAGAAGCAGATCCTCTTTATACTGGTGTTGCCAGCTGGGCGGCTGGTTGTTCTATGGTTTATCCATGGTGTTCTTCGCATATATTTTCGAGAACAAGACCAACCATATCCTTTATCCAAGGATTGCCATTACCATCCTTTTTGGGTTGATATTCACCCATTTACTACGCGAAATGATCGTTCGGCTCAAACTCAGGCCGCCAATCCAGGTACAGAAATGGTGGTTGCTTACCGCAGTTGTGGTCAGCTCCATTGTGCTGTTTAACCTGGCCAATAGCGCGGTGGTGGAATGGTTAAGATTATACGATCCCAAGAATAAGGTTTCGGTTGAAATGCGGTTCTTATCAAACCTGATCTTCGACTCGCCGATGGTATTGGTATGGATCTCGGTATATTATATCTGGCATTATGTGGAACTGGGTTCCAAGGCAGAGATCCAGAAAGTGCGCCTGGAAAGCCTGGTGAAGGAATTGGAGCTCAAGACCATCAAATCGCATATCAATCCCCATTTTATTTTTAACGCCCTTAACAGTATCCGTGCATTGGTGGATGAGAACCCGGAAAGGGCCCGCACCGCTATCACCGAACTGAGCAATATCCTGCGCAGCAGTATGCAGGCTGAGAAAATGGAAACCGTACCTTTTGAGCGTGAATTGAATATTGTAAAGGATTACCTGGCCCTTGAGCATATCCGTTTTGAAGACAGGTTGCAGGTAGAGTATGATATTGACGAGGACACCCTCGACCAGCCCGTACCTCCTATGATGCTGCAAACCCTGGTGGAAAATGCCATTAAACACGGGATTGGCAAGCAGAAGAGTGGCGGAATGATCAAAGTGGTTTCTGATTACCGCGACGACCATCATGAGCTGGTGGTACAAAATACAGGACAGATCAACGGCACCGATGGCGACAACGACGGGTTTGGCATCAGCAGCACGCGTAACCGTTTAAAACTGCTTTTTGGCGGTAAAGCCAGTTTCGCTATCCGGAACATAGGCAGCGATATGGTGGAAGCGGTGGTAAAAATGCCTGTACAGCAATTGCATTTATAAAATCTATTTATACATTCGTGGTATGGCGATTAAAGCAATTATTATTGATGATGAAAGGCTGGCCCGCAATGAGTTAAAGAAACTCCTGCAGGATCATTCTGATATAGAAGTAATAGAAGAAGCAGCCAATGTGGATGACGGGATCGAAAAGATCGAGACCCTCAACCCGGACCTGATCTTTCTTGACATACAGATGCCGGGTAAGACCGGTTTCGACCTGCTGGCTGAAGTGGAGAAAGCACCCAAAGTGATCTTTACAACAGCCTATGATGAGTATGCCATCAAAGCCTTTGAAGTAAACGCACTGGATTACCTGCTCAAACCCATTGAACCCAAACGTTTGGCAGACGCCATCCAGAAACTGCAGGCCGAGATCTTCAAAGAGAATATCGGCATCAATGGCATGAACCGGGGTCCGCTTACTGAGTTTGACCAGGTATTTGTAAAAGACGGTGAACGCTGCTGGTTTGTAAAACTGGGTGAGATCCGTTTGTTTGAAAGTGTGGGCAATTATGCGAAAGTTTTCTTTGGCACCCATAAGCCGCTGATCTTAAAATCGCTGAATGCATTGGAAGAAAGGCTGGATGACAGGATGTTCTTCCGTGCCAACCGCAAGCATATCATCAATCTCCGCTGGATAGAAAAAATTGAACCTTATTTCAACGGCGGTTTGCTGGTTGACCTGAAAGGCGGCGAAAAAATTGAAGTGAGCAGAAGGCAGACAGTGAAGTTCAAAGAAATGATGAGCCTGTAAAGAATTTGTCGTGAGTCGTGAATCGTCAGTCGTGGGTACCTTCTACTCACGACTGACGATTCACGACTCACGGATTATATACTTAGTCTAATCAAAAGTTTCATCATCTCCCTCAAATCTATTTAATGAAAAGAATGAATCTGATGTTGTTATTGTGCTCAATAGCAACATTTTCTTTTGCGCAGAAAGCAGAAAGTATTATCAATGCCAAAGAAGTAGAAAGGATCGAAAAAATATTATCGGCAGATGATATGGAAGGCCGTGCCACGTTTACCCCGGGCAATAATAAAGCGGCTGCCTTTATTGCTGATGAATTCAGAAAAGCAGGACTTGAAAAATGGAACGGTAGTACCTACATACAGCAATTGCCTAATTATGTTGGGGGGAAACCCATCAGCATGACTGCTAAAATGGATGGTGTAGAAATAGATCCTAAGAATCTTGTTGTATATAGTGGCACATTCGACCTGAAGATGAATGAGCAGTCAGGTTATGAGAAAGTGATCATCCCTAAAGGGGCCAACCTGAATACCGAAATGAGGAAATACACCACCTCCAATAAAAAATATCTGTTACTGGTAGATACTTCTTTCTCAGCTGTTTTCAGCCGTTTTCAATCCAACAGGGCTTCTGCGCAATCTGAAAGAGTCATCGTGATGGTATTAACTGCACAGGATCCGAAGACCTATAGTGTAGAAGCCAGATTCCCCGAAATGAAATTGCAGAACGTAGTGGGTATCCTGCCTGGTAAAAGCAAAAAGAATGAGTATGTGATCTTCTCGGGACATTATGATCATTTGGGCATACAGGGTAAGGACAGGCAGGGGAATATAGTTGCCGATTCTATTTACAACGGAGCCAATGATGATGCTGCCGGAACAACAGCTGTAATTATGCTGGCGAAATATTTCAAAGCGCTGAACGATAATGAACGCACACTCATTTTTGCTGCATTTACAGCAGAAGAAGTAGGCGGCTTTGGTGCGCAATACTTTTCTAAACAATACAAGCCGGAAGATGTAAAAGCCATGTTCAATATTGAGATGATCGGCACAGAAAGCAAATGGGGAAGAAACTCAGCTTATATCACCGGTTATGAAAGAACGGATATGGGAAAGATCTTACAGGCCAATCTTGAAGGAACGGGTTTTGAATTTCATCCTGATCCGTACACTACACAAAACCTGTTCTTCCGTTCAGATAATGCTACACTGGCAAGATTGGGTGTTCCTGCGCATACCATCTCTACTTCCAAAATGGACAGTGAACCGAATTATCACAAAGCCAGTGATGAGATCGGTACGCTGGATATGGAGAATATGGCCATGATTATTAAAGCAGTTGCTCTGAGTTCCAGGGGCATTGTGAGCGGAAAAGAAACACCGTCAAGGGTAGATGTATCCGACCTGAATAATCCAAGACCTGCGCCGCCTGCGGGTGGGGCGAGGAACCAATAATTTTCGTGAGTTGTGAGTAGTCAGTCGTGAGTGAGGAGAATAGAAACAAAAAAGGTCAAGTGTTTTACACTTGACCTTTTTTGTTTCTAAATATTATCGAATCTCTATTTCTCTAATCACGACTGACTACTCACGACTCACGCATTCACAGGCACACTATGCACCGCATGACTGATCTCTGTAATTAAAGAAGCGTCTTTTTCAATCGCATTACCCACAACGATCACATCGGCGCCGGCTTTGCAGTTGCGGTAAGCTTTTTCCGGTTCGGTGATGCCGCCGCCAACGATGAGTGGGGCTTCAATGTGTTTGGCCACTTTTTCGATCATGGTTTCGGTAATGGGCCTTTTGGCACCACTGCCCGCATCCATGTATATCAGCTTCATGCCGAGCATCTCGCCCGCCATGGCGGTACACATCGCAATTTCATTTTTATCGGCAGGAATGGGTGCCGCATTCGAAATATAGGATACTGTGGTAGGGGCCCCGCCATCGATCACCATATAACCGGTTGGCATGATCTCGAGCCCGCTGTTCTTAACAAAGGGGGCACTGATCACGTGCTGGCCGATCAAGAGTTCGGGGTTACGGCCGGATATCAGGGAAAGGTATAAAAGCGCATCTGCATATTTGCTCACCTGTGAAGGGGAGCCGGGGAACAGGACCACCGGGATCTTGGAAACGGATTTGATCTGGCGGATACATTCGTCCAGATGGCTGGAGATGACCAGGCTGCCGCCCACAAAGAAATAATCCACTTTTGCATCTACCGCAAGCGAGAGCAGCTGATCAATTTTTTCATTGTCAACCTTATCGGGATCGATCAGTACGGCAAATGATTTTTTGCCTGATCTTTTCCTTTCAACGAATTGCTGGTATAACGCCTGTTTCATTCAGTATTGGATGGTGCTCCTGCAAAAATGCGAAAAAGTTTTTACTTAATGGGGGTAAAGGCCTAAATAGACCTATTTAATGGAAAGATAGGGCATTATTCATCATCTTTTGAGGGAAGGGAGGGCCTTTGTTTAATCTTTACTCATTTAAGGAAAATAACCCATTCTACAACCATTTTCCTCAAAAAATATTTTCTACACCTGTGTACAAACCCGCAAAATCAATGGGGAATTGAGGTCTGAAATAATCCCCATTCCTTATCCACAATGTGTTAATATTTCAGGTCTTGAATTCTGCAAACGGAAAGATATTTTCGTCAACCGCTTAACAATTCGTTAATCCCCGGGGGCATAAAAATAACCTGTTAAACTGAACCACCTGTATGTCTAACCCACGCACTAACAAAGGCCTGCAATTCGGCCGTCGATTCACCCAAGAAGGTGTTAGTCCTTATGATATGTTTGAATATGATTACCGCGACAGCGTGATCAAAAATCCAAACGGAGAGAAAGTATTTGAGATGAATAACGTGGAGGTCCCGAAACAGTGGAGCCAGATCGCTACTGATATCCTTGCACAGAAATATTTCCGTAAAGCCGGTGTTCCTCAGCCCGATGGTTCAGTGGGCAGAGAGACCAGCGTTAAGCAGGTAGCCCACCGGATGGCCAACTGCTGGCGGGTTTGGGGCGAACGCTATGGTTATTTTGCTTCTGAAAAAGATGCACAGGTTTTTTATGATGAGCTGGTGTACAGTATCATCAACCAGGCCTGCGTTCCCAATTCACCGCAATGGTTCAATACCGGTTTGCATGAAAGCTATGGCATCACCGGTAAACCACAGGGGCACTATTATGTTGATCCCAAAGACAGTAAATTAAAAAAATCAACCAACGCATACGAACGTCCTCAGCCACATGCCTGTTTTATTTTAAGTGTGAATGACGATCTGGTAAATGAAGGCGGTATCATGGACCTCTGGACACGCGAAGCACGTATCTTCAAATACGGTTCAGGTGTGGGTACCAATTTCTCCCAGATCCGTGGCGGCGGCGAAAAATTAAGCGGTGGTGGAACATCGAGTGGTTTGATGAGCTTCCTGAAGATCGGCGACCGTGCCGCAGGAGCGATCAAAAGCGGCGGAACCACCCGCCGGGCAGCCAAAATGGTTTGTCTGGACCTCGATCACCCCGAGATCATGGAATTCATCAACTGGAAAGTAGGTGAAGAAAAGAAAGTAGCTGCCCTGGTAGCTGCCGGTTATGATAACAGTTATGAAGGAGAAGCCTATGCAACGGTTTCCGGTCAGAATTCAAATAACTCAGTACGGATTCCTAACTCATTCTTCAAAGCTCTGGAAGAAGATGGTGATTGGGAACTGAAAGCACGTACCGATGGCCGCACCATGAGCAAAATTCCTGCACGTGAAGTATGGGAGAAAATTTCTTATGCTGCATGGCGTTGTGCCGATCCGGGTACACAGTATGATACCACCATCAACGAATGGCATACCTGCCCTAAAGGAGGCCGTATCAATGCGTCTAACCCTTGTTCAGAATACATGTTCCTGGATAATACCGCATGTAACCTGGCATCTATCAACCTGCGTAAATTCCATACAGAAGAAAACAATGTTTTTGATGTAGAAGGATTTGAATATACCACCCGTTTGTGGACCACTGTACTGGAAATATCTGTGTTAATGGCACAGTTTCCTTCTAAAGAAGTGGCTCAGTTGTCTTACGATTACCGCACACTGGGTTTAGGGTTTGCTAACCTTGGTTCTATGCTGATGGTAAGTGGTATTCCTTACGACAGTGAAGAAGCCCGTGGTATTGCCGGCGCTATCTCCGCGATCATGACGGGTGTGGCTTACAAAACATCTGCAGAGATGGCCAGCTTCCTGGGAGCGTTTGACAAATACAAAGAGAACAAAGAAGATATGCTGCGTGTAATGCGCAACCACCGTGCGGCAGCTTATGATGCAGAAGATGCATACGTAGGACTGGAGATCAAGCCACAGGGTATTAAAGCAAAATATTGTCCGGATGTATTACTGAAATCAGCTACCAAAGCATGGGATGAAGCCGTTCAGTTAGGTGAGAAATACGGATACCGTAATGCACAGACCACCGTTATTGCTCCAACCGGAACGATCGGCCTGGTAATGGATTGCGATACGACCGGTGTAGAACCAGATTTCGCTCTGGTGAAATTCAAGAAATTAAGTGGCGGTGGATATTTCAAAATTATCAACCAGTCGGTACCACAGGCATTACGCAACTTAGGTTACAACCCTGAGCAGGCAGAAGCCATTGAGAAATATGCAGTGGGTTATGCAAGTTTTGAAGGAGCTCCTTTTGTAAACCCTGCTTCCCTGAAAGAAAAAGGATTTACTGATGCAGAGATCGCCAAACTGAACAGCGTTGCGAAATCAGCATTTGAGATCGGATTCATCTTTAACCGCTTTACACTGGGTGATGAGTGTATGCAGCGCCTTGGTTTCTCTGAAGAGCAATACAGCGACTGGAGCTTTAACCTGCTGGAAGAGCTGGGCTTTACAGAAGAGCAGATCGATGCAGCCAATGATTATGTGTGCGGAACCATGACCATTGAAGGCGCACCTTTCCTGAAAGACGAACATTTACCTGTATTTGACTGCGCTAACAAGTGTGGCAAGAAAGGTGAAAGATATATTCATGCTTACGGACATATCCGTATGATGGCGGCTTGTCAACCATTCCTGAGCGGTGCGATCTCCAAAACGATCAATCTGCCACATGAAGCAACAGTAGAAGAAATTGCCGATTGTTACTTGCTGAGCTGGCAGTTAGGCCTGAAAGCAAATGCTTTATACCGTGATGGTTCTAAACTGAGCCAGCCTTTGAGCAACAAATCAGACAAGAAAAAGAAAGCCGGCGAAGAAGAAACTGATAAAGCGGTTGAGGTGATTGCAGAAGCAGAACCCCAATCACATATTGTAGACCTGAGCAAATTAACCGTTGATGAGTTACTGGAAGAAGTGCAGAAACGTATGCAGGCTTCTACCGATACCAAATTCAAACGTGCATTATCAGGAATTGTAGAGAAGAAATCATTGCCTTCTAAACGCAGGGGCTTTACCCAGAAAGCGAAGATCGGCGGACAGGTGATCTTCCTCAGAACCGGCGAATACCAGG
>CBHRAM010000059.1:0-13012 GCA_966076165.1 uncultured Chitinophagaceae bacterium | reverse complement strand
ATTTATCTCCGGGGGGCAACATGAAGCCTGTGAAAATTTTGTACATCTAACCCTTGCGAAGATCGATGGGGCTCCTGCGGGTGTTAAAGGAATTTCCTTATTTATCATTCCGAAATTCCGCCCAACAGCGGATGGCGGTTTGGAATATAACGATGTGTATTGTGCCGGTGATTTTCAGAAGATGGGACAAATAGGTTATGCCACCACGCATCTATCTTTTGGTGACAATGATGACTGCAGGGGTTATCTTGTTGGTGAGCCACACAAAGGTTTATCCTATATGTTCCACATGATGAATGGAGCAAGGATCAGTGTGGGGCAAAGTGCCGCCGCTGTTGCGATGGCTGCCTACCAGGCATCCTTACAATATGCCATGGAAAGGCCGCAGGGAAGATTGGCGAGTGAGAAAGACCCCACGAAACCACCTACCCTCATCATCAACCATGCGGATGTGCAAAGGATGTTGCTGACACAGAAAGCCATTGTAGAAGGAGCATTATCATTGGGCATGGAGTGTAACCGCTTATACGATCTTACACACGCCACTTCCGGTGAAGAAAAAGAAAAGCATTTGTTATTGCTGGAAATATTAACCCCTATTGTAAAGACCTATTCTTCTGAACAGGGAAGCCGATCGGCAGCATTGGCTATTCAGGTTTTGGGTGGATATGGCTTTACCACAGATTTTCCGGTACAGCAACATTATCGTGACCTGAAGATCATGTCATTGTATGAAGGCACCACTGGTATTCAATCACTGGACTTGCTCGGAAGAAAAGTAACCATTGCCAACGGGCGCGCCTTACAACTCCTCTCTGAAACCATCATAGATACCATCACCCAGGCATCAAAGCATAGCGAACTACAGGCTTATGCAGGAGCTTTAGGGCAGGAGCTGAAACAGATGCAGGCTGTGCTGGTGCATCTTAGCCAGTTTGCCATAAAAGGAGAGGTTGACAGATACCTGGCTGATGCCACGGTATTTATGGAAATGGCCGGTTATATCGTGATCGGCTGGCAGTGGTTAAAACAGGCTTTGGCAGCAGCTGAAAAACTAACAGCCAAAGATTTCCGTTCGAATACAGAAAGCTTTTACCAAAGCAAGATCCATACCATGGAATTCTATTTTCAGTATGAGCTGCCGCATACGGCAGCCTGTGCGAAAACCCTGCTGGCAAACCGCCCCTTAACAAATCTTAAGGATCATGCTATGTTTGCTTAGGCAGTAAAAGCTTGTATGGGCATAGAATATCCACAACTTTAGCAATTAACAGGTTTGGCTGCCCCAATTATTTATATTTACCGACTATTAAACAGCGAAAACTATGCTTAAAGTAGGTGTTTTTGGAGTAGGCCATTTGGGCAAGTTCCACCTGAACAACTGGAAGGAGATCGAAGGGGTAAAACTAGTCGGTTTTTTCGACCCGAATAATGATAATGCCAAACCCGTTGCCGAAGAATACGGCCTCAAACGTTTTGTGGATGAAGAGAAACTCATAGATGCCTGTGATATTATCGATATAGTAGCGCCTACCGATCATCATTTCCAGATCTGTATGCAGGCTATCCGTAAAGGGAAACATGTGTTTGTAGAAAAACCCCTTGCCAATACATTACAGGAAGGTAGGGATATCATGGATATGGTAAGGGAAGCAAATATTAAAATGCAGGTGGGACATGTAGAACGTTTCAACCCCGCTTATCTCGCCATCAAAGACATGAACCTGAACCCCATGTTCATTGAAGTACACAGGTTGGCACAATTCAACCCGCGTGGAACTGAAGTGAGTGTGATCCTGGACCTGATGATCCATGATATTGATATCATCCTCAGTCTGGTAAAAAGTGATGTAAAGAATATTTCGGCAAGCGGTGTGGCAGTAATGACCGAGACGCCCGATATCGCCAATGTGCGTATTGAATTCAATAACGGTTGTGTGGCCAATCTTACAAGCAGCCGTATCAGCATGAAGAAAATGCGTAAGATGCGTTTGTTCCAGAAGGATGCTTATCTCGGCATTGATTTTCTTGAGAAGAAAACAGAGATCATCAAACTGAAACAGCCGGATGATACCAATGTTTTCTCTTTTGATATTGAAACACCCAATGGCAAAAAAACGATCGCGATCGCCACGCCTGTGATACAGCCGCAGAATGCGATCAAACTGGAACTGGAATCTTTTGTTGATGCCATCATTCATAATAAACCAACGGCGGTAAGTGAAATAGATGGTTTTCTTGCCATGGAAGTGGCCCATAAGATATTGGAGAAAATAAACAGTACCAGCATCCTGGTATAAACTGCATGAGTGGCCGTAAAAAGAATATTACAGGATATATCATCAGTGATTACATTTTTTCTGTAATAAGCCTGCTTCTGTTTTTCCGGTTCCTTCAATCTTTTGATATAACAAGGGAATTATTGACAAGGATCGCAGCCATTGCAGCTGCCTGGATCCTGTTCTATGCATTTGCCGGAAGTTATCACCGTTCCCTGTATGAAAAATCTAGGTTAAATGAACTGACCTCAACCTTAGTATACACTTTTATCGGTTGCCTGTTCGTACTGCTGTTTGAACAGTCGCTGCGATCTCTTTCCGGGTTCCTGGTATATTTCTTTCTTCAGTTCCTGCTTGTCTTTAGCGGGCGAAGCCTTCTTTTATTCAGGGTAAAACGATCGCTGATCAAAGGGGATATTTTTTTTAATGCACTCATCGTAGGCAACAATCCCAATGCCGTTAAGCTCTATAAAGAACTGAATAAGAATTTCCGTTACCTGGGTTTTAAGACCGTTGGTTTTATTGCTTCGGCAGAAGAAACCCGTAATGGCTTGAGCAAATGGATCCCTAACCTTGGCAGTATCCAGGAAATAGACAAAGTGATCGATCAATACAAAATAGAAAAAGTGATCCTGGCACTGGAAAAAAAACAAAGCCAGTTAACTGAAGATATTGTGAACCAGTTGTCAGAAAAGGATGTAGACATCAAGATCGTACCCAATACGCTCGACATTCTTACCGGTTCGGTAAAGACCAATAATGTATTCGGGGCCATGCTGATCGATATTCAAAGCAGCGCCCTTTCTCCACGGGAGCAGAATGTAAAGAGGTTAATTGATATGCTTGTATCTGTAGTGAGCCTCGTCCTGCTAAGCCCGTTTCTGATGTTCATTGCCCTGCGAACCTGGTTTTCCTCAAAAGGAGGAATCATTTACCAGCAGGAACGCATCGGTTACAAGGGCAAGCCTTTTACGATCTATAAGTTCCGGAGTATGGTGGTGGATGCAGAAAAAGACGGGCCGGCACTTTCCAGCGACAATGATCCCCGTATAACCCGCTGGGGCAAGATCATGCGCAAATGGCGGCTGGATGAACTGCCGCAACTCTGGAACATCATTCTTGGCGATATGAGCCTCATAGGGCCACGACCGGAGCGAAAAGAGTATATCGACCAGGTAATGAAGAAAACACCTTATTACCGCTACCTGCTCAAAGCCAAGCCGGGTTTAACTTCCTGGGGTATGGTACAGTTTGGCTACGCTTCCAGTGTGGATGAGATGATCGAAAGAATGGAATATGATCTCATCTACATAGAGAATGCCTCCCTCCTGCTTGATTTCAAGATCATGATGCATACCTTGCGTATCATATTATCCGGTAAGGGTAAATGATCTCCGCATCACCCATCTTTATTACTGCATTGAATGAAACGACGGATCAAGATACTGGCCGCAAAGCATATTGATAAGCACAAATGGGATCATTGTGTTGCGGAAAATACAAATGGTTTGCTCTATTCATCCACCGCCTATCTGGATGCGATGGCTAAAAACTGGCATGGCGTGGTGGTTGATGATTATGCTGCAGTCATGGCCCTGCCCTGGAAAAGAAAACTGGGTATCCGATATGGTTATACGCCTGCATTTATACAACAACTCGGACTGATCGGATATATCCCCAAAGACGATCTTTCCCGGATCTTAAAACTCATCTACCGTTTTGTGGCATTGGCCGATATTCATTTCAATTTTGAGAACACAGATATACAGCAATTGCTTCCGGTTATTCCGCGTAATAATTTTGTGATCGATCTCTCTGAGGGATATACCCTGATCAAATCTCGTTACAAAAGCAACCTGACAGAAAATATCCGTAAGGCATCCAACGAATCACTCGTATATACAACAGGCGAGATCAGCGAAGGGATTTCCATGTACCATTCGCAATACCAAAGCCGGCTTAAACATACCCATGAAAAAGATTACAGTCATTTTTCAGCACTATGTGAATTGTTGCATAAGAAAGGGCAGTGTTTTGTAAGGACTGCCAGAAATACCCAAAACGAAATACTGGCGATCGCTGTTTTTTTGAAAGATAAAAGAAGGATCTATAATATCATGAACACGACTACACAGGAAGGAAGACACAAAGAAGCCAATCATTTTCTGTTGAACCAGGTGATCCATGAATTTGCAGGCCAGGAACTGCTGTTTGATTTTGAAGGTTCTGAACTACCGGGCGTACGTGAATTCTATGAAGGATTTGGAGGAAAGAGCCAACCTTATTTTCATTATCATTATAACGGGTATTCCTGGCCGGCTCGTCTTCTAAAGCGTTGACCTTTCAGATAATATTTTTTCTGCGATAAGCAGGTCAACCGGCCTTGTGATCTTGATATTATCATACTCTCCTTCTACCAGGTAAACATTCTCTCCGGAAGATTCGACTACCGTAGCCTCATCTGTAAAACTTTCATCATAAGGTTGTTCAAATGCAGGAAGCAGTAATTTGCTTTGAAAAGTTTGCGGGGTCTGTACAATGCGAACATGGTTCCGGTTCATCACATAATGATCCTCATCTTCCATGATGCGGATACTATCGGTAGCCGTTACTACAGGAATGGCGCTGCCCTTAATAACCGCCTGCGCATAACATCTATGAATCAGTTCTTCCGTAACAAGGCTTCGTACCCCATCATGTACAAAAACAATGGCAGCTTCTTTTACCAGTAGCAGGCCATTCTTTACAGATTGAAAACGGGTATCACCGCCTTCCGTGATCAGGATCCTATGTTCAGCATGCAGGTTCTTACGAAGTGATTCCCCTTCACTAAGATTGGCTTTGGGTAATACGAGTATGATCTGCAGATCTTCATAAGCGTTCAGAAAAGTATTCAGCGTATGCCATAATACCGGCCTTCCCTGCAGCAGTAAGAATTGCTTGGGCATAGCGGCACCCATCCTCAGTCCGCTGCCGCCTGCTACGATCACTGCATATTTTTTCATAATTCAGGGGATGGGTTGGTTCAATAAAAAGGAGCTACAAAAGTAGCCCCTTTCTGTTTCTCATGTGTATTACTGATTTCTAAGTTACATTATTTATAAATAGCAACCTCGTTCAGGCCCTTACTATTTTTGCACCCCCGGTACATACCGGCGCTGTTAAACAACATGGCCGCATTACCCATCGCATCCACCCCGATCATCCCCCCTTCGCCCTGGATCTTAACCAGTTTTTCATTCACCACTTTATCCATGGCCTGCTGCAGGGTTAGGCCTTTGTATTCCATTAAACAGCTTACATCATAAGCCGCCACGGCCCTGATAAACATTTCGCCATGGCCGGTACAACTGATGGCACAGGTTTCATTGTTTGCGTATGTGCCGGAGCCGATCATCGGACTGTCGCCTATTCTTCCATATTTTTTATTGGTCATGCCACCCGTAGAAGTAGCAGCAGCCAGGTTGCCGTTTACATCGCAGGCAACAGCACCTACTGTACCGAATTTTTTATCACGCATCAGTTCTTCGAGATGATGGTGTGTATGATCAAGTGAATAATTATCCGAATCGCGGATCGCCTTCCACTGGTCGTACCTGAATTGAGAAAAGAAATACTCATCCGGCTCTAACTTCACCCCCTGCTTGATCGCAAAATCATTCGCACCTTTCCCACTTAAAAAGACATGGTTACTGTTCCGCATCACTTCCATCGCCAGTTCTATCGGGTTTCGAACATTTCGAACACCGGCAACAGCACCTGCGGAAAGGTCAGACCCATCCATGATAGCTGCATCCATTTCCTGCACTCCTTTCTTGGTAAACACAGATCCACGGCCAGCGTTAAACAATACATTGTCTTCTAATAAGACCAGCGCTGCTTTCACAGCATTCACTGCCGTACCCCCTTCTTCCAGTACTGCATAACTGATATCGAGTGCCTGCTGCAAACCTTCAAAATAAGCTTTCTCCAAATCAGGGGTCATATCTTCTTTCAAGATCGTACCCGCTCCGCCATGTATGGCAATTGTAAAATCCGGCATAACTGTTTCACGTTTTCTGACGGTGAAATTAGCCATTTACCCAACTAAGAAAATCGAATTAATCGGAGGGATCGTTAGAGAAGGTTTAAGTAGGGGTGGGATTTGTTCAATCTTGTATATCGTGGACCATAGTCAATAGACCATGGTCCATAGTAAAACAGTTGTCTTCTGCCATGGACCATGGGTCATGGTCTATGGGCGGCATTACTTATTTAACAGCAGTAAACATTCCTGCAGCAACTTCTCTTTATGAATCGCAGCCGTACCCACTTCCTCACAAACCAAACCACCTGCAATATTCGCCATTTCGGCTGCGAGGTTCATGTCTTTGGTAGTAGCATAAACTAATGATGCTACAGATATTACTGTATCACCTGCTCCACTTACATCGGCAATATTGCGGATATGGGTAGGGATGATCCGGGCTTTATCCCCATCATCATAGAACACACCTTTCTCAGAGAGTGTAATAAAAGATACCTGGTGCTGTAAATGTTGCTGAAGTGCTTTATGGATCTCCTGCAAAGAGGACAGGTCCACATGATCGGTTAAGATATTGAGCCCTTCTCTGACTTCTTTCAGGTTTGGCTTAAATATGGTCACACCTTTGAATGAGAGAAAATTCTTTTTCTTCGGGTCTACGCTCGACACTACTTGATATTCCTTACACAGTTGTATCAATTCATTGATCACTCTTTCGGTAAGGATCCCTTTATTATAGTCTTCGAATATTAAAATATCCGGTTGTTGTTTTTTGAAGAGTTCTTTGATATTGTTCAGAAGCCGGTCTTCTGTTTCCCTGTCAATATCAGCCGTGATCTCTGCATCCAGCCGCATCATCTGCTGGTTGCGGCTCATCACCCTTGTTTTATTGGTGGTGATGCGCTTATCAGAAGTTAAAATATGATCGGTATTGATACCGCTGTTCTTGAGTAATGTTACAAGATCTTTACCATCCTGGTCGTTACCGATCACTGAAAGTATCGTTGTTTGCGCACCCATGGATACACTGTTCAAAGCTACATTGGCCGCACCACCCACACGGAGTTCCTTTCTTTTCAAAGCCACAACCGGTACCGGCGCTTCCGGTGAGATCCGGTCTACATTACCCCACCAGTAAGTATCCAGCATCACATCACCAACAATGGCAATTTTTATCGAATTAAAATCGGTGAACAGTTTTACGAAATCCATTACGCTGTTTTTTTCGAATTACCCACGGCAATATAATACAAAGGTATTCCCAATAAGGTTATAGCCAGCCCCCATAAAGAATAAGTGGGTGACGCCCATACCAACCCTACACAAAATGAGATAGCAAGAATGATATAAACAGCCGGCAATACAGGATACCCAAATGCTTTATACGGCCTCTCTGCATCCGGCATTTTCTTTCTCAGTATAAAGATGCCGATGATCGTGAGTACATAAAAGATCACGACAATAAAAGACACCATCGTTAACAGGTCGCCATACTTTCCGCTCAGGCATAATAAACTCGCAACCACACACTGTATCCATAATGCATATTCAGGGACCGCATTCTTATTCAACTCTCCTGTTTTCTTAAAGAATAAACCATCTTTTGCCATGGTATAATAGACCCTTGCACCAGCCAGGATCAATCCATTATTGCATCCGAAAGTTGAGATCATGATCATCACAGCAATTACAATGGTACCTGCGTTCCCGAAGATAGCATTTGCCGCTGCTACTGCTACCCTGTCGTTCTCTGCATAGGCAATGGATTGCAAAGGCAATACATTCAGATACATGAGGTTGGCGGTAATATAGATCAGGGTTACAATGAGTGTTCCAAAGAAAAGGCTTAACCCGATATTACGTTGCGGATTTTTTATCTCCCCTGCAATGAACGTTACATTATTCCATGAATCGCTGCTGAAGATAGAACCCACCATCGAGGCAGCGATCGCTCCGATCAGTACCCCACCGGATATGGGCTGCCAGCTTGTGGGCGACAGGATACCCGCCGCATTTTTAGCTCCCAGGTCCTGCATCGCTTTAAAACCGGTACTGAAATTCTCGGACCAGAAACTTTGTTTCGCCAGTAAAAATCCAAATATGATCAACCCGAATAATGAAACCAATTTGGTAACCGTAAAGGTTGTCTGAATGATCTTACCCCCTTTCACGCCACGTGTATTGGTATAGGTAAGAAAAGTGATCATACCGATAGCCAGTAATTGTGCGGCCGAGATCTTGATAAAACCCAGATCGGCAATAATATTACCCTCCCCAACAGAGGGGATCAGGTAAGCTGTAAAACGGCTGAACGCTACACCCACAGCGGCAATGGTCGCTGTTTGAATAACCGAGAAAAAACTCCAGCCAAACAGGAACCCGATCAGTTTGTTATATGACTCTTTTAAGTACACATACTGCCCGCCCGCTTTTGGAAACATGGCACTCAGCTCTCCATAGCTTACGGCAGCAGTAATGGTCATAAAGCCGGTGATCAGCCATACGAGAATGAGCCAGCCTGCGCTACCCACATTCCGGGTAATATCGGCACTCACAATAAAGATCCCCGATCCGATCATTCCGCCTGCAACGATCATCGTTGCATCAAACAGACCAAGTGTAGGTTTAAAATGGGTATTTGTACTCATAAAAAAATCCTGCTGGTTAAAACAGGATTTGAAGATAATAAATATGATCGAAGTTTTATTTCTTCTTCTTATACAAAGCATTCAGCCCTTTTACCACATCCTGTGTGATATTATAGGAACTGTCTTTCAGGTACATCAGGTCGGCCGAGCTTGATAGGATAAATGCATATCCCTTGTCTTTATTGTACTCTTTCAGGTAGTCTTCAATCTTCTTCTTTACATCCTGCATTTTCCTGAACTGCTCATCCTGCATCTCATCACTCATCATTTTCTCTTTACCCTGGAATGCTTTTTCCATCTGCATCAGTTCCTGCTGTTTGTTGGCCAGTTCTGATTGAGATAAGGCAGAAGCTACTTTTTGTAATTCCTGGTATTTGTTGGAGAAAGTGCTTTTCATGTCACCGAGGATCTTGGCGTTTGACTGGCTTTTGGCTTCCAGTTCACCCGCTACTTCTTTGAAGTATTCGAATTGGTTCTGGATAGAATCCGTTTCAAAATACGCGATCTTAAAGCTGCCTGACGGGACCGCCTTGGTAGAACCCGTAGAAACACTTCCTGAGTTGGAAGATGAAAAGTGCAGGTAAAACAATACTGCTACTGCTACTGCTACCACAATATTGAAACCAAGTGTAAAATTTTTCATGAAGGGGGTATTTGTATTCGAATTTAGTTTGATTCTGAGAAAGAGAATTGTTAATAATCTTAACACCGACTTTCCCCTACTTAAAAAAAGTAGGAAGTTTTCACTTCCTACTTTTTTATATACTTAGTGCGGGTTTCTGTCGGAGACAGAAACTGCGGACTTATTCATCATCATCAAAGCTCATCGCTTCGCGTGTGGTAGCCAGTACTTCGTACTCTTCTTTGCTGCCCACGATCATGTTTTCGAATTCTTTCTGTCCGGAACCGGCAGGGATCAGGTGACCTGTGATCACATTCTCTTTCAGTCCTAACATCATATCCGTTTTACCCTGGATAGCAGCCTGGCTTAACACCTTGGTTGTTTCCTGGAATGAAGCGGCAGAAATCCAGCTTTGTACACCTAATGAAGCTTTGGTAATACCTAATAATACCGGTGTAGCTGTGGCAGGTTTTGCATCCCTTACTTCCACCAGTTTCTTATCGCTTCTGCGGAGGATAGAATTTTCTTCTCTCAGTTCACGCAAAGTGATGATCTGACCCGGTTTCATCTTGGTGCTTTCGCCGCCTTCGGTTACTACTTTCTTATCATAGATCCTGTCGTTCTCTTCAATAAAGTCGAACCTGTCTTCCAGATCCTCCTCTAAGAATTTGGTATCACCTGCATCAACGATCTCTACTTTCTTCATCATCTGGCGAACGATCACCTCAACGTGTTTATCGTTGATACGTACACCCTGTAAACGGTATACTTCCTGGATCTCATTTACCACATATTCCTGAACCGCAAATGGTCCTTTGATGGCGAGGATATCCGCCGGTGCGATTTGTCCGTCAGACATTGGTGTACCCGCTTTCACGAAGTCACCATCCTGAACCAGGATCTGTCTGGTTAACGGCACCAGGTATTTCTTCAGCATACCATCTCTTGACTCAACAATGATCTCGCGGTTACCACGCTTTACGTTTCCGAAAGTCACCACACCATCGATCTCACAAACGATCGCAGGGTTACCCGGGTTACGTGCTTCAAACAATTCTGTTACACGTGGCAGACCTCCCGTGATATCGCGGAGTTTTCCGAGTACACGTGGGATCTTAACCAGTACCTGTCCGGCCCTTACCTCATCGCCTTCTTCAATAACGATGTGTGAACCTACCGGTAAGTTATATTGCTTGATCTCTTTTCCTTCCACAATAATGGTAGGGATCTTGGTCTTATCTTTTGTTTCGATAACCACTTTTTCGCGGTGGCCGGTCTGTTCGTCAGACTCATCGCGGTAAGTGATACCATCCAGTACATCCTGGAATTTGATCTTACCCACCTGTTCTGCAACGATAACGTTGTTGAACGGATCCCATGTACAGATCACATCTCCTTTCTTAACAACAGTACCGTCTTTGATATTCAAAGTAGCACCGTAAGGAACGTTGTTGGTGATCATCAAACGGTCATTCTTCACATCCATGATCCTTACTTCACCGGTACGTCCGATAACGATCTTCACTTTCGTGCCTTCAGCGTTAACGGTATCAACTGTACGTAAACCATCAAACTGGATAGTACCGTCGAACTTAGCCTGTAAAGTAGATTCGATAGAAGCGGAACCCGCAACACCACCCACGTGGAAGGTACGCAGGGTCAACTGTGTACCCGGCTCACCGATGGATTGTGCAGCGATGATACCTACTGCATCACCTCTTTGTGCCAGGTAACCTGTTGCCAGATTCTTACCATAACATTTTACACAAACACCGCGTTTGCTTTCGCAGGTAAGTACAGAACGGATCTCCACCGTTTCAATACCGGAATCTTCGATCTGCTTCGCAACCTCAGAAGAAATCTCTTCCCCTGCGTTGATGATCAGTTCTTCAGTTACCGGATGGTAAACATTGTGAAGAGACGTACGTCCTTCAATTCTATCTGATAATGGTTCAATAACATCTTCATTATCTTTTAAAGCAGTTGTTGCATTTCCACGCAGTGTACCGCAATCTTCTTCAGAAATAACCACATCCTGTGATACGTCAACCAAACGACGGGTCAGGTAACCTGCATCCGCTGTTTTCAGGGCCGTATCCGCAAGACCTTTACGCGCACCGTGCGTAGAGATAAAGTAATCCAATACGTTCAGTCCGCCTTTAAAGTTAGACAGGATCGGATTTTCAATTACCTCGCTACCTGTGCTTCCGCTCTTTCTTGGTTTCGCCATCAATCCACGAATACCTACCAGCTGCTTAACCTGTGTCTTACTACCACGGGCACCGGAATCCAACATCATGAATACTGAGTTGAAACCTTGCTTATCGATGGTCATTTCACGGATCAGGCTTTCGGTGATCTTCATATCCACACGGCCCCAGATATCAATAACCGCATTGTAACGCTCGTTATTGGTGATCAGACCCATGTTATAGCTATCCCATACTTCATTCACTTCATCTTTCGCAGAATCCAGTAACTGCTCTCTGATCTCAGGAACGATCAGGTCATTTACACTGAAGGACAATCCACCACGGAAGGCCATACGGAACCCGAGTGTTTTGATATCATCCAGGAATTTCGCTGTCTTAGGCACGTTCGTGATCTTGATGATATCACCAATGATCTCACGAAGGCTTTTCTTGGTCAGCAAAGCATTTACAAAACCTACTTCAACAGGTACGTGCTGGTTAAACAATACACGTCCTACAGTTGTGTCGATCAGTTTTTTAACCAGCTGTCCGTTCTCACGTACATTGGTCTTCACCCTGATATTGGCATGCAGGTCTACACGTCCTTCATTGTACGCGATCATCACTTCATCCATGCTGTAGAAAGCCATCCCCTGGCCTTTCACGATCTCATCACCCATGGTCTTCTTGCCCTTGGTAATGTAATACAGTCCCAATACCATGTCCTGAGAAGGAAGGGTGATCGGTGTACCATTCTGCGGGTTCAAAATGTTGTGTGATGATAACATCAGCAACTGGGCTTCCAATATTGCGGCATTGCTCAAAGGCACGTGCACCGCCATCTGGTCACCATCGAAATCGGCGTTGAATGAAGAGGTTACCAACGGGTGTAACTGGATCGCCTTTCCTTCTACCAGTTTTGGCTGGAACGCCTGTATTGACAAGCGGTGAAGTGTTGGGGCCCTGTTCAGCAAGATTGGATGGCCTTTCAGAATATTTTCAAGGATATCCCAGATCACAGCTTCTTTGCGGTCTACCAATTTCTTAGCAGACTTCACTGTTTTCACGATTCCTCTTTCAATTAATTTTCTAATAACAAATGGCTTGAACAATTCAGCAGCCATGTCTTTTGGTAAACCGCACTCGTGTATTTTCAGTTCAGGTCCTACAACGATTACAGAACGTCCGGAGTAATCCACACGTTTACCAAGTAAGTTCTGACGGAAACGTCCCTGCTTACCTTTCAA
>CBHRAM010000058.1:0-13045 GCA_966076165.1 uncultured Chitinophagaceae bacterium | reverse complement strand
AACAGCCGGTAGAAGCCACCCTGATCAGGGTGCCGGATGCCTACACGGCTTTTGCCACTTTACTTACTAAATACCAGCAGTTGGTAACCCAGCAGCTTACCGGTATTCAGCAGCCCAGCTATATTGATCCTTCTGCAACCATGGGAGAGAATGTTTTTGTGGCCGCCTTTGTGTATATCGGCGAAAAAGTGAGTATTGGCAACAATGTAAAACTCTTTCCGGGTGTTGTGCTGGGTAATGGTGCCAAAGTGGGCGACAACTGTATCTTACATGCAGGGGTTAAAATTTATAACGACTGTGTCCTGGGCAAGAACGTAACCATTCATTCCGGAACCGTTGTGGGAAGTGATGGTTTTGGGTATGCACCCCAGGCAGATGGCACTTATCATAAAGTACCCCAGATAGGTAATGTAGTGATCGAAGATTTTGTAGAGATCGGGGCCAATACCACCATCGACAGGGCTACGATGGGTTCAACCATTATCCGCACCGGTGTAAAACTCGATAACCTGATACAGATCGCACATAATGTAGAAGTGGGTGTCAATACCGTTGTAGCGGCACAAACCGGTATCAGCGGCAGTACCAAGATCGGCAAGAACGTAATGGTAGGTGGCCAGGTGGGTACAGCCGGACATATCAGTATTGCCGATGGGTCAAAAATTGCCGGTCAGAGTGGTATTACCAAGTCGCTCAGGGAACCCAACCGCTCCTGGAACGGTACTCCCGCTATGGATTTTTCCAATTATTTACGTGTACAGGCCATGACGCGCAACCTGCCCGATCTGGAGAAAAGGGTTAAAGAATTGGAAAAATTGGTGGAACAGCTCCTCGCAGAAAGGGTTAGTGCCTAAGAAAACCCATTTAACCGCCCCGAAATCTTATTTTTGCCGAATATATTTTCGCTAACAAAGCCTGTCTGATCAGAAATATGGGCAGGGCTTGAGTGATTTTGTTGTTGGGTATGACAGAAAATTGTCATAATCAACTGAAAATCAGTCACTCATAAACCGACTGAAAGAATGGATACGAATTTCAACCCAGACAAACAGCATACCCTTAATAGTCCTATCAGTATCAGCGGCACCGGCTTACATACCGGTGTTTTGGTTGATATGACCCTCAGGCCGGCCAATCCGGGTTTTGGGATCCAGTTTCAGCGTATTGACCTTCCCCAGCAACCCATCATTAAAGCCGATTGCGACCTGGTGACCGATACCAGCCGTGGTACCACTTTACAGGTGGGCGATGCCAAAGTAAGTACGGTAGAACATGTACTGGCAGCATTGGTAGGTATGGGAGTGGATAATGTATTGATAGAAGTGAATGGACCTGAGATCCCGATCATGGATGGCAGTTCTACCCCATTCATTAACCTGATCGAAGAAACCGGTGTGCTGGAACAGGAAGCGACCAAAGCCTGGTACAGTATCGACGAGAATATTTATCATTATGATGAAGGGAAAAGAGTAGAGATGGTGGCATTGCCATCTATGGATTACCAGATCACTACCCTGATCGATTTCAACAGCCCTGTTTTGGGTACACAGCATGCGGGATTAAAGACCATCAAGGATTTTAAAACAGAGATCGCCCCCTGCCGTACCTTTTGTTTCTTACATGAACTGGAAGCCTTACTGGATAACGACCTGATCAAAGGCGGTGATATCAATAATGCCATCGTTGTAGTAGATAAGCCCGTAACCGATGCGGAAATGAGTCGTTTGGCCAAAGTGTTCAAACGCGATAAGATAGAAGTGAAAAGTGAAGGTTACCTCAATAACCTGGAACTCCGTTTTCCTAACGAGCCGGCCAGGCATAAACTGCTGGATGTGGTAGGTGATCTTGCCCTGATCGGTTATCCGATCAAAGCACGCATTATTGCCAACAGGCCCGGGCACAGCACCAATGTGGAGTTTGCCAAAAAGATCAAACAATACATCAAAAAGAACAGGCATGTAAAAGATGTTCCTGTGTATGATCCTTCTATGCCTCCCGTGTTTACACTGGAGAAAATAGAAAAGACCTTACCGCACAGACACCCCTTCCTGTTTGTAGACAAGATCATTGAACTTACCGATACCCATATTGTAGGGATCAAGAACGTAACTTTTAATGAGTGGTTCTTCCCGGGACATTTTCCGGGTAATCCTGTTATGCCGGGTGTGTTACAGATCGAAGCACTGGCACAAACCGGTGGGATCCTTTGTATCAACTCAATGCCGGAAGGAACCTACGATACTTACTTTTTGAAAATTGATAATTGTAAGTTCAAACAAATGGTAAGGCCGGGTGATACGATGGTATTGAAAATGGAGTTCACGGGACCTATCCGCCGCGGCATTTGTGAAATGAGGGGAACGGTGTATGTGGGTGGTAAGGTAGCTACAGAAGCCGATCTGGTGGCACAGGTGGTGAAGAGGCAGTAGGCTGGGTGCTGGATACTAGATACTGGATTCTAGATACTGGATTTTGAAATTGGTTCATACTCATCATAGCAAATTATAAAAATCAGCGATGACGCATCCTTATACCTATATTGATCCCAATGCACGTATTGCACCTAACGTGAAGATCGATCCGTTCACGGTTATTCATGGCGATGTTCAGATTGGCGAAGGCACCTGGATAGGAAGTAATGTGACCATTATGGACGGAACACGTATTGGTAAGAACTGCCGCGTATTTCCCGGCGCCGTATTAGGTGCCATTCCGCAGGACCTGAAATTCAGTGGTGAAAAAACAACGGCTGAGATCGGCGATAATACCACGATCCGTGAGTTTGTTACCATCAACCGTGGTACAGAAGACCGTGGCAGAACAAGGGTGGGCAATAACTGTCTGATCATGGCTTACAGTCATATTGCACACGACTGTTATATCGGCAATAACTGTATCATGAGCAATAGTGTACAGGTGGCAGGACATGTAACGATGGGCGATTGGGCCGTGGTGGGTGGTGTGAGTGCCGTACACCAGTTTGTGAATATCGGTCAGCATACATTTATTGCAGGTGGTAGCCTGGTAAGTAAAGATGTTCCTCCTTATATCAAAGCCGTTCGTAACCCTTTGAGTTATGGTGGGGTGAACAGTGTGGGACTGAAACGCAGGGGCTTTCCTTTACAACAGATCAATCATATCCTCGACGTATACCGTACTATTTACAATAAAGGTTTCAACACTTCACAGGCATTGGAATTTATTGAAGAAGAACTGCCTGCTACGGATGAGCGTGATGAGATCGTTACGTTTATCAGGGAGAGTGGAAGAGGGATTATTAAACGGTTTGTGAAGGGCGCTACAGAAGAAGATTAACCCCTCGGCCCCCTGAAAGGGGAGTTTATATTCAATAAATATCATGAGCATTACAAAACCGGATATTTCTACTACTGATTCGACCAGCATACAATCCGGTGCCATTTTTCTGAATGATGCAGGCAAACGGTTTAACCGTGACTGGATCTTCCGGCATGTAACCTTCACATTTGAAACAGGAAAGTCTTATGCGATCACAGGTCCTAATGGAAGTGGCAAGAGCACTTTGCTGCAGAGTATTGCAGGAAGCATTCAACTAAGTGCTGGGGCGATCGAATATAGAATATTGAATATTGAACAAGGAATGTTGAAGGGGGATCTATTAACGGATGCTTCTTCCCTGGTTGCACCTGAGAATTTTTACCGGCATCTTTCCATTGCAGCTCCTTATGTAGAGCTGATTGAGGAAATGACTGCTAAAGAATTTCTACACTTTCATCAACAATTCAAACCGTTTACAGCCGGGGTAAGTATTGATGAGATCCTTGCTATCATCGGGCTGGAAAAAGCGGCGGATAAACAGATCCGTTATTTCAGCAGTGGCATGAAACAAAGGGTGAAACTGGCCCAGGCTATTTTTTCAGATGTGCCCGTTGTATTGCTGGATGAACCTTGTACCAATCTTGACAAAAGCGGCTATGGACTGTATCACTCACTGATAGAAAATTATTGCCGGCAGAAACTCATTATCGTAAGCAGTAACGATGAACACGAAATGGATTTTTGCGTGGAGAAGCTGAACATCATCGACTACAAATAACCCAATCCTGTTGCAGGTGGTGCCATAGCTGAAATTTATTTATCTTTTCAGAAAATAGCCGCATTGTATGGGCCATCTCTTTTCAAAAAACAAACTGGTCATATTGTATGGCGCATCCTTTGCAGCCATCCTGCTGTTGTTGAAATGGCTGGAATTCAGGTTCCTGATCATCGACCATGCCTTTGAAATATATGCCGGCGCCATCGCTATCATCTTTACCGGGCTTGGTATATGGCTGGCGATGAAGTTGACCAGGCCCAAAACAGAAACCATCATTATTGAAAAGGAAGTCTATATCGTAAAACCAACAGAAGGTTTTATTCCTGACGAATCTACTTTAGTAAAATTCGGGATCAGTAAACGTGAATGGGAAGTATTGGCATTGATGTCTGAAGGGTTAAGCAACCAGGAAATTGCCGAGCGTTTATTTGTATCTGTGAATACCATAAAAACACATTCTTCCAATCTCTTCGAAAAATTAGATGTAAAAAGAAGAACGCAGGCCATGGAAAAAGGAAAAAGGCTGGGACTTTTAGCGTGACACGTTCATTCAAAAAAATATCATACGATTCGGGCTAGTAATTGATCATGATCCTTAAAAACAATTCCACAAAATCCTGCCGGTAATTCCTGCGGGATTTTATTTTTCTTATTTTGCTGATGATTCTATTTCCTGACCGTTAAGTCATTTCCATGAAAATCCTTTATTCCTTCTGTATCCTTTGTTTTTCATTACTGTTAAAAGCAAATGCACAGGAAACTCTTGTTACCTGTACTTCAGAGCGTAACACCGACAATTCCATCAGTATCTATGCAGAAAGCCAGATCCAGGGAGAGTATACCTTAAAACTTTCCTTCCCCAGCCTTCTGGGTTATAAGGCAAACAATATTTATAATGATGCGGCCATTGTAACGATCACCCGCGGGAAAAAAGAAGTCGTTAAATTGATTCCCGACAAAATGGCTCCCAATTTTTCTTTCAGTTACCGCTGGACCTATTTTCCCGGTGTTGCGCAAAGAAAAATGCCTGCTGACAGTAATTTTCAATACCTCTTACCCGGCACAAAGGATAATGTGATACGGATCTCAAAAATCTCCAATATCGGAGAAAGGCTTGGCCTAAAGAACGCGAACGAATATTTTGGTGTGGGTTTTATTTATGGAGCAGGCGATACCATTTGTGCAGCAAGAGCAGGAACGGTTTATACCTGTAATGATGACGTAAAAACCGGTGAAAAGGGAACCATGGTGTATACCAGTAAACGAAACCAGATAAATATCCAGCAGCGAAACGGTACACTTGCGCAGTATGCTGTACGTGCGCCAATTAAACTGTTGGTAGCGGCCGGCGATAATGTAATTCCCGGGCAACCTATTGCCGTGTTTACAACAGAAAGCGAACGTTATGAGGTCATGTTCAGCGTTAGCTATCTGGATGAAAAAGCGCTTACTGCCAATCCGCCTATTGGCAGTTCAAATCCGCAACCTGCCTATTACCATTACCTTCCTACCCTGTTCTGTACAGGTGAAGATGGACAAACCAGTAATTTATCCATCATAAACCAGACCTTTAAGATCGGCTATCCCAAAGAACTGGTTGGAACAGAACTGAGCAAGAAAGACAAAAAGAAACTGGGGTTGCAGTAATCCAATATTCATTCACCATTTATTCAACGCAGATGAAAGATCCGGATATTGAACAATTGCTGAAAGATGGCAAGGGCTATACACTGAACATGGCCCATGTAATGGAGTTCCTGATGGCAAGAACCATTGCCAATTCATTCCTATCGTCTGAAATATTACGCAGACAGATAGAGCTGGAACAACTGATCAGGACCGGCACCATTGATCATGAAAAAGCCATACAGGAATGTAATGAACTTTGCAAACAGATAGCCGAACAGGCAACTACCGAGAAGAACAATACCATCAGTGAATTATTTTTTTTGAATAAGGATGCATAATTTTTCCCAATCACATTCCCCAATCCAGTTACATTGAACCGAATAGACAGGGTAACGGCCATACTTATCCAGCTTCAATCCAAACGTGTGGTAAAAGCACAGGAAATCGCGGACCGGTTTACGATCAGCCTTCGTACCGTTTACCGCGACATAAAAACCCTGGAAGAAGCAGGCATACCCATTATAGGAGAAGCCGGAGTTGGTTATTCGATCATGGAGGGATATCGTTTACCACCGGTCATGTTTACCAAAGAAGAAGCCACTGCTTTTCTCACAGCCGAAAAACTGGTAGAGAAATTAACCGACAATTCTACCCGGGAAACCTATGGTGCTGCTATGTTCAAGATAAAATCTGTGTTACGGTTAACCGAGCGCGACCATATGGAAAACATGGACAAGTATATTGAGGTGATAGAAAGCCCGTACCTGTCAAACCATAAAAACGAAACTGCCTATCTGCAGCATATTTTACGCGCCATTGGAGAGAAAGCTGTTTTGAACATAGATTATTTTGCTGAACATTCTCAGGAAAAAAGTAACCGTAGTATTGAACCCATCGGCATATTTTTTATGAGCCGGTACTGGTACCTGATTGCCTGGTGCACCTTACGGAAAGATTACCGTACGTTCCGGGTAGACCATATCAAATATCTTTCGGTTACTGCGATTCATTTTGAGAAAGATCATCCCTCTTTACAATCCTTTCTTACCAAAGTGTCTAAAGAAAAAGAGCTGTATACCATTATTGTCCGCGTAGAAAAGCAGATCATCAAATACCTGGGCGAGCAGAAATTTTATAACGGGTTTGTTTCCCAGAAAGAAGTGGCCGGCAAAATAGAAATGACCTTTCTCACCGCCTCGCTGGAGGGTTTTGCACGTTGGTACCTGCTGTTTGGCCAATGGGCAGAAATACTGGCACCCAAAGAACTGCCTGCACTCATCCGAAAGAACCTGGATGCACTTACAAAAAAATTAAAATAAACCTACACACTGTTGACATAGGGCTGTCACTACCCCGGTGTTTCTTTGTTTTCTAAACAAAAACAAACACTATGTTACAGATCCCACAGTTTCAAAAAGAATTTGAAGAAGAACTGGTTACCACCCGTAAAATGCTATCGATCGTACCCAACGACAGGTACGACTGGAAGCCCCATCCTAAAAGCATGAGTATCCGCCAGCTGACTGCGCATATTGCCGAGCTGCCTTTATGGATTGGGATGACACTCAATACCAGCGAACTCGATTTTGCGGTAAACGAGTACAAACCCAAAGAGATCAACGACACCAAAACCCTGGTAGAGTATTTTGAAGAGAATGTAAAAGACGGAAGGGAAAAACTGGCAGCCGGAAAAGAAGAAACACTCGGTGAATTATGGACCCTACGTAACGGAGAAGAAGTATACAGCAAAAGATCCAAGGCTGATGTGATACGGATGACCTTTAACCAGATCACCCATCACCGTGCACAGTTGGGCGTATTCCTGCGTTTATTGGACGTACCGATCCCGGGCAGTTATGGACCGAGTGCGGATGATATGAGTTTTTAAACAAGTTCAGTCAGTCTGTGCAATATTTTAGAAAACACATAGGGACTTAGGCCAGAAAAGAGTAAACACAGGTATGCTATGTTCGCTAAGGTTCTCCTATGAACCTATGTGTTTAAAAAACCTCCACCCAAACACAATTACCATCCTTAATAGAACAATATGATCCTGGTTTTTAAAACGACTGTCAGTTCTAAAGCAAAAGCAAAAAAACTGGAGCCGCATCTCAATCAAAACTTACCCGGCGTTCTATGGAATTTCGATCTGTCTGATCGCGACAGGGTATTAAGGGTTGACAGTCCGGTTAATATTACCCCTGCTATCATCAGCTTATTGAACGATCATGGGTATGATTGTTCAGAACTGGATTAACCTTTTGCGGATAAGAAACAATTCGATAATTATGAATTATCTTAGGTCCTTATCTTATCTGCCCAATGAAAAAATCAGTCTTTTGTATACTCGGTTTCGTTTTAGCGATTACATCATTCAGTCAACCTGCAAAACGGCATTTTCTCTTACGGGATGAAGGTATTTCACAGCTAGCTTATATAGATGAGGCCAATCCTTCAAAAAACTGGTACACGCCCATCCCCACCGGACGTGATATGCAATTGGTTGGAAAGGGCCGGGTATTGGTGGGCACAGGAAACGGTTATGAGGAATATGAGATCGCCACCGGAAAAAAAGTATTGGAACTGACAGGTTTTCCCGGTACAGTTACTGCGCATAGGTTACGGAATGGAAATACATTGTTAACCGGCTTGAACTGGCAGGAAAAAAAGGGGATCGTTTTATTAGAGATAGATCCTGATGCGAAAGTTAAAAAGCTGTATAATTTTCCGGACTATGGCTATCCGAGACTGGTACGCGAAACCGCATCCGGTAATTTTCTGATCACTGCCGATGATTATGTTTTGGAAGCTAACGCAAACAGTGAAATTATCTGGAAGGTAAAAGTAGCCGGTAAGGACAAACCCCATGTTTGGCAGGCTCTTCGTTTGGCCAATGGACAAACCGTAGTAAGTTGCGGCTATTCTGCCAACCTTCAGATTTTTAATGCAGATGGTTCGCCTGCTTTATCTATAACGGGACCTGCTGAAGTAAAACCTAATTTTTTCGCCGGTCTTCAAATACTCCCTAATGGGAATTATGCAGTAATCAACTGGCAGGGGCACGGCCCTAACTTTGGTGCCAGCGGCACACAACTACTTGAATTTACACCGGAAGGCAAATTAGCCTGGTCATGGCAGCAGGACGCCGCAAAATTTTCCTCACTCCACAATGTGATCATACTGGATGGATTGAATACAGATTTTTTACATGTAGAGGATGCCAATGGCCGGCTGGCCGCTGTGAAATGAGTTGATGCTATCAGACAGCCTGTAAAAAGCATCATGACGAAAATCATTGAATGCCTGATACATTGTAAGTAGTTTTATGATTTATACCTATGCCGGCAACTAATTTTAATATTAAGGGGCTAACCGATGAAGAAGTTCTTCAGTCAAGAAAAAATTTCGGGGCCAATGCACTGGCATACAAAAAAGAAAATGGTTTTATAGATGCACTGAAAAGCCTTGCCGGTGAGCCCATGGTTGTTTTACTGCTGGCTGCATCGATCATTTATTTTGCTACCGGGAATACCGGGGATGGTGTTTTCATGTTTTCTGCAATCCTGCTTGTGGCCACTATTTCTCTATACCAGGACTCCAGAAGCCGGAATGCACTGGAGAAACTCAAGAATTTCACACAACCCTATTGCAAAGTCATTCGCAATGAAGAAGTAGTTGAAATCTTAAGTGATGAACTCGTTATGGGTGATTACCTGATGATAGAAGAAGGAACTTCTATTGCTGCGGATGGAAAAATTGTTCACTCCAATGATTTTTCCGTGAATGAATCTATTCTTACCGGCGAATCATTATCTGTATATAAAGATGCTTCCAGGGAAGATCCCTTTATTTATCGTGGTACAACTGTGGCCAGCGGGCTTGCCATAGCAGTGATCACGGCTATTGGCAACCAAACCAAGCTGGGGAAGATCGGCGAGAGCCTGGAAAGTATACAGGAAGAAAAAACACCTCTGGAATTACAGATCAACCATTTCGTGAAAAAGATGGTGATCGTTGGGGCGGTTGTTTTTCTGATCGTATGGGCCATTAATTATTTTCATTCTTACAATGTACTGGACAGCCTGTTAAAAGCACTTACATTGGCCATGAGTATCCTTCCGGAAGAAATTCCGGTTGCTTTCACCACATTTATGGCATTGGGTGCCTGGCGTTTAATGAAGATGGGGATCGTAGTAAAACAAATGAAAACAGTAGAAACCTTGGGAAGTGCTACCGTGATCTGTACCGATAAGACCGGCACCATTACTGAAAACAAAATGGGCCTGGCGAAAATATTTGTTTTGGGATCAAACAAAATAACGGACTACTCGCCTACGATTGCAGAAGCCGAAAAATCGCTGATCCGTTTAGCTATGTGGGCAAGTGAGCCGATCCCTTTTGATCCGATGGAATTAGCCCTGCATGATGCCTACACGCAATTACCGATGGATGACGAGCGGCCCGAGTACCGCATGGTTCACGAATATCCGCTGGGTGGTAAGCCCCCCATGATGACGCATATCTTCGAGAACAATGCATCTGTTCGCATTGTAGCCGCCAAAGGGGCACCGGAAGCATTGATGAATGTGTCTGCACTTAACGAATCAGAAAAACAAAAAATTGAGCAAGCCATTAACCTGCTGGCAATAGACGGGTACCGGGTGTTGGGTGTTGGCGAAGCAGATTTTACAGGAAATGATTTTCCGGAGGAACAGGAAAAGATCCGGTTTGTTTTTAAAGGATTGATCGCTTTTTATGATCCTCCCAAAAAGAATATTCAATCGGTACTCGAAAATTTTTATAAAGCAGGTATAGCTGTGAAAATAGTGACCGGTGATAACGCTGCTACTACCCATGCCATTGCTCAGCAGATCGGCTTTTTTGGCTTTGATAAAAGTACCAGTGGTGAAGAACTGATGAAATTATCGGATATGGAGTTAAAAGAAAAAGTGCTTCACACAAATGTGTTTACGCGTATGTTTCCCGATGCAAAGCTCAGGATCATCAATGCTTTAAAATCAGGCAATGAGATCGTTGCCATGACAGGTGATGGGGTGAACGATGGCCCTGCGTTAAAAGCTGCGCATATCGGTATTGCCATGGGTAAAAAAGGAACGGAGATCGCCAAACAGGCCGCATCACTGATCCTGCTGGAAGATGATCTTTCCAAAATGGTGGATGCGGTTGCCATGGGCAGAAGAATTTATACCAACCTGAAAAAAGCCATTCAATACATTATCTCTATTCATATTCCAATCGTACTTACGGTATTCATCCCATTGGCATTGGGTTGGATCTACCCGAATATTTTTTCCCCCGTTCATATTATTTTTCTTGAACTCATCATGGGGCCAACCTGTTCCATTATTTATGAGAATGAACCGATGGAGAAGAATACGATGTTGATGAAACCCAGGCCTATCAGCACTACTTTCTTTAACTGGAAAGAATTAACCACAAGCCTGGTTCAGGGCCTGGCCATTACTGCAGGAACTTTATTAACCTATCAATATGCTGTCAGCAAAGGATATAATGAATCTGTAACAAGAACGATGGTGTTTACCGTTTTGATAGCAGCCAATATCTTTCTTACCCTCGTAAACCGTTCTTTCTATTATTCTGTGCTCACTACCATCCGCTACAAGAATAACCTGGTATTGCTGATCATTGGTATCACCGTTATCATTTTTGCCTTATTGATCTTTGTGCAGCCACTGGCCTCCTTCTTCAATTTTGAAGCCATCAACACTGAGCAGTTACTGGTGAGTACCGGAATGGGGTTTGTGTTTGTGATCTGGTTTGAGATCATCAAATGGCGTAAACGGGTAAGAACCGCTGATTGATCTTGCAAAAAATAAAGTGCATACTACCGTCTGCTGGCAATCAATAAATTCAGGTCGGTATACTTCAGATCAAAACGCTGACTGATATAAAAATCGGTTAACGACCCTTTGAACATATAGATCCCTTCGCGAAGATTGAATTTGTGCCATACCATTTCCTCAATGCCCCCTTCATCACTTACTTCCAGTATCAGGGGCATCAATACATTGCTGATGGCCTGGCTCGCCGTACGTGCAAAACCACTCGGTATATTGGGAACACAATAGTGGATCACATCGTGTTTCAGGAAGGTAGGATGTTCATAGCTGGTCAACTCACTGGTTTCAAAACATCCGCCCCTGTCTATCGCCACATCAATAATGATACTTCCCGGGCGCATGGCAGCCACCATCTCTTCTGTTACTACCACCGGTGCGCGGCCAAACTCATTACTTAATGCACCCACTGCCACTTCACAGGTCTTCAGCTGTTTGGCCAATATTTTAGGCTCCAGTACACTTGTCCAGATCCGTTGGCCGAGATTGTTCTGTAATTGCTTCAGGCGGTACACATTGCTGTCGAACACTTTTACCGAAGCACCCAATGCCAAAGCATTACGGGTAGCAAATTCACCCACGATACCCGCACCAATGATCACAACTTTTGTTGGGGGTATGCCACTGATCCCGCCAAGCAATACTCCTTTCCCGTTATTAAAACTACTCAGGTATTGACCGGCAATCAGCATTACGGCACTACCCGCTATCTCACTCATACCCCGCACAATGGGATAGGTACCGCTATCATCCTTAAAGTTTTCAAAACTCAGCGCCGTGATCCTTTTCTCCATCATCTTCTCTATATATTCTTTCTTCAGGGCAGAAAGATGGATGGGCGATATGATGGTTTGGTTGAGTTGCAGGAGTGGCATATCTTCTTCAACGGGCGGCGCACTTTTTACGAGAATGGGACAGGTAAAGATCTCTTTACGATCGTAAGTGATATGCGCCCCGGCTTCTGCATAATCCTTATCAGAAAAATGGCTTCCCTCCCCCGCTTTATGTTCCACCATTACATGATTACCATTCGCAACCAGCACACCTACGGCATCCGGAGTAAGCGCGATCCTGTTTTCCTGGAAAGCAATCTCCTTAGGTATCCCTATATGCAGCTTAGCACCCTGTGGCTTCACATCGAGGGTCTCTTCCAGTGTTTCGTATGTAAAAGAAGGGCTTATTGAAGGTTTGGTGGCCATGATGTGTTGAAGTTGAGGAATAGTTAAAATTAATTCATTTGGAGGAGAAAGAGGGAGAGTTTGGAGAGAGACTCCAGACTTCTGACATCAGACATCCGAATCCACTATTTTCCCGGTATACAGACGTCTTGTTTGCTCATCCAGTGCCTCAATATGTATATAAAACGTATCATCGGGCAATAAGCCTTCTGCTTTTTCGGGCCACTCCACCAGGCAGAGTTTTCCGCTTTGCAGGCTGTCTTCTACACCCGCATTGATGGCTT
>CBHRAM010000057.1:0-13072 GCA_966076165.1 uncultured Chitinophagaceae bacterium | reverse complement strand
CTTTATCCAAACCAATTCCCTTCTTTTGATAGAAGCATCTTCTGCCGGATAACCAAAATAGGTTTTGCCGCCGGCGAGTGAGGAGGGAACCCCGCTTTGTGCCAGAACCACGGCATTGGCACCGATGGTGAGTGTTTTACTTACGCCAACCTGTCCCCAAAGTGTTACCCCATCTTCAATAATGGTTCCGCCGGCAATACCTACCTGGGCGGCAAACAAACAATTTCTGCCAATGCTGGTATCGTGGCCAATATGAACCATATTATCCATTTTAGTGCCGTTGCCAATTCTTGTTTCGGCAGTCACACCACGATCAATGGTGCAACCTGCACCTATTTCCACATTGTCTTCTATCACTACATTACCGCAACTCTGCATTCTTTTATACCATACATCGCGGTTCTTTTTGGTGTTATAATAAAAAGCATCGCTGCCAATAACGGTGCCGGCCTGTATCACTACGTTGTTACCGATGATGGTATGATCGAGTAAGGAAACATTCGGATGTATCACACAGTTTTTACCGATGATCACATGATGCCCGATAAAAACATTGGGCATTACAACCGTGCCTTCACCAACCAAAACATCATCACTGATAGATTTATGGGAAGCGGTGAACGGACGAAAATGATTCACGATTTTCAGGTATGCTTCAAACGGCTCATCGCAGATAAGGATCGCTTTTCCTTCGGGGATGGTGACTTCTTTTGTGTTGATTATGATAAAGCTTGCGTCACTTTTTAAACAGGTATCGTAGTATTTCGGATGGTCAACAAAAACAAGATCACCGCTTTCTACTTTGTGTATTTCATTGATCCCGGATGCCTGCGCACCCGAATTACCGGCTACTTCAGCATTGATCAATTCGGCTATCCATTGTACAGAAACGGGTGCTGGAAACTTCATATGGCTGTTTTTTAGAAAAATCAAAGGTAATATTACTCTTTCAGCCGAAATATTTTTTAACTGTTTTGAGGGGATTTCTGGCGCTTGTCAGAGCCGTTTTTTATCATTGCAAAACAGTGTACGCGAAAAAAAATATTTTATCGTGATTTGCTGAAACCCTTTATTCATCAATGTTTCATTGAATTGTAAAAAAATGAAAATCAGAATGATGATAAAAAATCAAACAGAAATATGTGCGTGAACGCTGTGTTTTCAAAGCCCGCTATTCACATATCTCCCCAAAATGTTAATAAAATTGTTTAAAAAAATTTTTGCATTAGTTAAAAGTCTTTTTAATATTGTGTAGGGAAATTTATTTCCCGGTACTTACTAACCCATCCATATACAAAGTCTCGCTTCTGCGGGACTTTTGTTTTTGTATGAATGCTTACTTCATTATTTACAAACCTTACCAGGTATTATCACAATTCTCTCCACAGGAAGGAAAGCAAACACTCGCTGATTTTTTTACGGTTCCCAAAGATGTATATCCGGTTGGCCGGCTTGATTATGACAGTGAAGGGTTGTTATTACTCACCAATGACAAGTTATTGAACAACCGTTTACTCAATCCGAAGTTTGCACATGAAAGAGAATATTGGGTGCAGGTAGATGGAGCGATCGGCGTTGATGCAATCAATACTTTGCAGAAAGGGGTTAGCATCCATATCGATGGGAAAGCATATGCAACCAAACCCTGTAAAGCGGCTTTGTTTGAAAAAGATCCGGAACTGCCGGAAAGGAATCCGCCGATCCGTTTCAGAAAAGAAATTCCCGCACCATGGATCCGGATGATTTTGACAGAAGGCAAAAACAGGCAGGTGAGAAAGATGACGGCACAGGTTGGATTTCCTACTTTGCGTTTGGTCCGTTACCGGATAGAAGAACTGGTTTTGGGGAGCATGCAACCCGGTAATATGATCCAATTATCACAAACAGAGGTTTATCAAAAACTGTTTCATGGAAAATAGTACAGCATTTGAAAAAGACGGGTACTCCATCAGTACCGATAAGGCAAAACTGGATATTGACGTGATCCATCATTATCTCTAAGAAGAGTCCTATTGGGCAAAGAATATACCGCTGGAAGTAGTACAGCGATCCATAGAGAATTCACTTTGCTTTGGATTATACCATCAGCAGATACAGATCGGCTTTGCCAGGTTGGTAACGGATAAAGCCACTTTTGCTTACCTGGCCGATGTATTTATCATTGAAACATACCGTGGCAAGGGTTTATCTAAATGGCTGGTTCAAACAATCCAGGCTTATCCGGAAGTACAGGGTTTACGCCGCTGGATACTGGGAACCAAAGATGCACATGGATTGTATGCGCAGTTTGGATGGACGCCCATACCGGAAGAAATGATTTCCCGCTTTATGCAGTTGCATAATCCGGATGTATATAGTATTTTAGGAACGTCTTAGGTAGCGATGCGTTGTCCCCCTCATTTTGCATCGATGCTGATTCCGGCATCCATTATTTACCGGAATAAAACCAATTCAATTATTTAATACCAGCTGTATGCGGATATTCCTGCTTTTAGGCCTGTTCCTTTTTTTGAGTGGGGTGGGCATTAGTCAGAAAACAAAGAACAGCATCGGCGTATACAGCTCCTTCCTCGTGGTTGGTAGTACCGGCTCACAGGCCGATCAGTCTGTAAGTTCCCGCAGTAAATTACTGATCGGTGCCGAATATACAAGGCATGTGAACAGCTGGTTACAGGTTTGCGGAGGAATGGAATATGATAATATCAGCCTTACCCGATATGGCCGGCAAGGAGAAGCGTCGCGCTTTGGCCATGTTCCCTTTCTTTCATTTCCCCTATACCTCAGAACAGATCTTTTGAAATATTTCTTCTTCACGTTCGGAACGATCGTGGATATTAAGCTGAAAAATGATATTATTTACCCAGCATCAACACTGGGCCTTACCGGTGGTACGGGAATACAGTTCCCTATTAAACAGCATTTCCGCTTTTATATTCATCCTTATTACCAGATCCATAATTTCCGGGGTCCGGAAGCTTCGATCTATAATCTGGATCTGAGAACGGGATTGAGTTATCATTTCTGAAACAGCATCAGGATTTATTTCATCCTGGTTTATCAGACGAAAACGAAGCAGCAAATACGGAAGCAAGGGTATCTTATCGAAAACTGTCTATGAAACAAGCCCTGTTTGTCTTTATAGGTATTTTACTAACCCTGACTGTATCTGCCCAGATAAAGAGACAAAGCGTAGCAATATATACTTCCTTATTTGGTACCGGATCTACCTTCACGCGCAGTATAGGCGGTGCCAGTATGGAAGTAAACCATACCTTTCTCACAGGAGCAGAATACGGGTTACCACTCAATACATTGCTGAGCATCCATTTCGGTTTGGAATATGCAGATCATGCGATCACTTCTAAGGGTGCTCCAATGCCCAACCAGTCTATTACGAAAGGACATATAGAATTGATTTCCATTCCCATCTATCTTCAGGCTGATCTGTTTAAATATTTCTTCTTCAGTTTTGGTGCGGTGATCGATCACCAGGTAAAAAATGATCTGACCAACAGTATATCAGGTGTGGGTATAACAGGAGGAACAGGTATTAAGTATGATTTTAAAAACAGGATGACCATTTTTATACACCCTTTTTACCAGCTTCGTCGTATCGGATCGGGCAATAGTAACCTGATTACAGGCGGTTTGCGCACAGGTGTGGCTTTTCGGTTCTGATACCTGTAAATATCCGTTCTGTGCCATTTCTTTCCCAGCGCTTATCTTTGCAGCCGTTTAAAAAGCAATTATGAGTCAAACACATTTGTCAGAGCAGGAACTGATCCGCCGTGAGAAACTGGTTAAGCTGCAGGAAGCAGGCGTAAATCCTTACCCCGCCCCCTTATACCCTGTTTCGCATTTTTCAACCGATATCAAGGACCATTATACAGAAGAAACCAAAGAACAATTTGCTTCTGTATGTGTGGCGGGCCGTATCATGAGTATCAATGATAAGGGTAAAGTGTTCTTTATTAAGATACAGGACAGCAAGGGCATTATCCAGTTATATGTAAAAAGGGATGATCTCTGTCCGGAAGAGGACAAATCTTTCTGGGACAATGTAGTAAAACACGGGCTCGACCTGGGAGATATCATTGGTGCCACGGGTTATGCTTTTATTACCAAAACGGGCGAAACCTCTATCCATACCCAAACACTCACCCTGCTCACCAAATCTTTAAAGCCCTTACCGGTGATCAAAAGAGATGAGGAAGGAAATGTGTTTGATGCAGTGACCGATCCTGAATTCCGCTATCGCCAGCGGTATGTAGACCTGATCATTAATCCCGATGTAAAAGATACGTTTGTAAAAAGAACCATCCTGATCAATACGATCCGCGAGTTCTTAAACTCACAGGGTGCCCTGGAAGTAGATACGCCTGTATTACAGGCCATTCCTGGCGGTGCAGCGGCTCGACCCTTCATAACCCATCATAATGCACTTGATGTTCCCTTTTACCTCCGTATTGCGAATGAGCTGTATCTGAAACGTTTGATCGTAGGTGGGTTTGACTGGGTATATGAATTCAGCCGCAATTTCAGAAATGAAGGAATGGACAGAACACATAATCCCGAGTTCACGGTTCTGGAGTGGTACACTGCTTACAAGGACTATTTCTGGATGATGGAAACCACGGAGCAGTTGTTTGAAAAGATCGCGATTGCTCTTCATGGAACTACGGATGTTCCGTTGGGAGATAAGATCATCAATTTTAAAGCGCCGTTCAGAAGGATCAGTATCCTGGATGCGATCAAAGAAAATACAGGCATTGATGTAAGTGAGATGGATGAAGCCGGATTGCGGGATGTATGTAAACAACTGCACATTGATGTACCGGGTAATATCGGTAAAGGAAAACTGATCGATGAACTCTTTGGAGCCACGAGTGAACACACCTATATACAACCGACATTCATTATTGATTACCCGGTTGAGATGAGTCCGCTTACTAAGAAACACCGTAGCAAACCCGGACTGGTAGAGCGTTTTGAGCTGATGGTGAACGGAAAAGAGATCGCCAATGCCTATACAGAACTGAACGACCCGATAGATCAGCGCGAGCGTTTTGAAGAACAGGCCAAACTGATGGAACGTGGAGATGACGAAGCGATGTTTATTGACCATGATTTTTTACGTGCCCTGGAATACGGTATGCCGCCAACCTCGGGTATCGGTATCGGTATCGATCGTTTGTGTATGATGATGACCAATCAGGTATCTATACAGGATGTACTGCTCTTCCCGCAGATGCGGCCTGAGAAGATGGATTGATTTGGCAAGGAAAGTCCATAGTCGATGGACCATGGTCTATGGACTTTTTTGTAGATTGCTGAACCAAACAACTCTCTGCCAATGAAATATCTCAAAGTATTGTATGTACAGGTGATCATCGGGATTGCATTGGGTGTATTTACAGGATGGATGTTTCCCGCTTTCGCGCCAACGGCCAAACTCATCAGCGAATCGTTCATTAACATGATCAAGATGGTGATCACGCCTGTGATCTTCTTAACCATCGTGCTGGGAATTACCGGAGCGGGTAGTTTAAAAAAAGTAGGAAGGGTAGGTGGTAAAGGATTGATCTATTTTGAAGTGGTAACCACATTTGCACTGATTATCGGACTGGTAGTTGCCAATGTGATCAAACCCGGAGCCGGTATCGCTACCAACCATCTTCCCAAAGAAAACCTGGATAAATACACATCTGCCGCCAAAGAGATGAACTGGGGCGAGTTCTTTTCGCATATCATCCCTACCAATATCATGGATTCATTTGCCAAAGGTGATCTGTTGCAGATCTTATTCTTTGGTGTGCTGTTCAGCGTAGCAGTATCTAAAATGGGTACGGCCGGTAACAAACTCATCTCCATGTTTGAAGGGTTGAACAAAGCCTTCTTCAATGTGATCCATATTGTGATGAAATTCAGTCCCATTGGGGCTTTTGGCGGTATGGCGTACACGATCGGTAAATTTGGGTTTGCCAGTCTTGCTGTACTCGGCAAATTATTATTGGCTTATTACGTCACTTCTTTCTTATTCATTTTTGTGGTGTTGAACCTGATCGCAAGGTATTACGGATTTGAGCTGTGGAAACTGCTGGTGTATATCAAAGAAGAATTATTAATTGTGCTGGGTGCCAGCAGCAGTGAATCTGTATTACCCAACATCATGGAGAAACTGGAAGCCGCCGGTTGCGAAAGAACGGTGGTAGGATTGATCATCCCCACCGGCTATAGTTTTAACCTGGACGGAACGACTATTTACCTTAGTATGGCCACTATTTTCCTGGCGCAGGTATTCAATATTGATCTTTCGCTTACACAGCAACTCACCATCATAGGAATATTATTGATCACCAGCAAAGGAGCCGCAGGTGTTACCGGTAGTGGGTTTATTGTATTGACTTCCACACTGACTATTCTGAAAGTGATCCCGCTTGAGGGCCTTGCCTTATTGATCGGTGTTGACCGTTTCATGAGCGAAGGCCGTGCCATAACCAATATGATCGGCAATACGATCGCTACGGTGATCATTGCAAAGAGTGAGAAAGCAATTGATATGGATGTTTACAGGAGAGTGGTGGAGAAAAAATAACTCTGTGAACCTCTGTTCCTCCGCGGCCTCTGTGTTAAAAAACACCACTAAATAAAGCTGTTGTTCTAAAGCATCAGCGATGATTTTCAACACAGAGACACAAAGCACACAGAGTTACACAGAGATCTAATCTCTATAATTCAGGGCTGGTTTTCTGTCGCCAAGTAAGGCTTTGTATTGATAATCTCCTTTTACCGCTTTGAATTCTGCTTTTGTTTTTTGTAAAAGATCCGCATCTGTAAACAGGTCGATCGCTGTCAATGCCATGGTTTTGGCAGCAACCATCATACCCTTGGTGCCGATCTCTGTTCCGCCACAGGCTACGGCCTGCCAGCTGTGGGCGGGTGTGCCTGGGATCCAGGTAGCAGCACTCATTTCAACGGTAGGTACCATATAGCTCACATCGCCCACATCGGAAGAACCTCCACCGGCATCGGGTTTGGTTTTGAAAGGCTTGACGGTTGCGGCCGTTTCAATCGGCTGGGCTTTGTAGGTAAAACTGGCCTGTATCTTTTTGCCGAATTCGATCTCTTCTTTTGTGTAGGTTACGCCACCCACCATGTCTAGATTCTTTTGTGTGGCCATGGCAAGGGTTGCATTCATCAGCATATCATGGGTTCCTCCAATGATCTCATAATCTACGGTGGTCTCCGTACCCATGGCAGCACCATTGGCCGCTTTTACTACCCGGTCGAAAATACTTTTGGCCAAATCTCTTTTCGGGTGCCGGACATAATAATACACTTCAGAATAATCAGGAACCACATTCGGTGCTTTACCTCCATTGGTAATTACATAATGGATACGTGTTTCCTGTGGAATATGTTCGCGCATCATATTCACCATATAATCCATCGACTCTACTGCATCCAGTGCGGATCTTCCTCTTTCCGGAAATGCAGCGGCATGTGCCGATAAACCATGAAAACGGAATTTAGCGGAGATATTCGAAAGATAGCTGGTCATGGTAACCGCATTCGTATCGGCAGGGTGCCAGGTAATGGCAGCATCCACATCATTAAATAAACCGGCACGTACCATGTATACTTTACCGCTTCCGCCTTCTTCGGCCGGACAACCATATACACGTATGGTACCGCTGAATTTTTTCTCTTCGATCAGTTTTTTGATCTCAATACCGGCGGCAACAGATGCAGTGCCGAATAAATGGTGGCCGCAACCATGCCCCGCATCTCTTCCGGCAACAGCTTTCTTTTCGGGATTGGCTTCCTGTGATAAACCGGGTAATGCATCAAACTCTGCAAGGATCCCGATCACCGGTTTGCCGCTTCCATAAGAAGCTACAAAGGCAGTAGGTATATCTGCTACACCGGATTGAACGGTGAATCCATTGTCTTTTAATGTCTGCTGGTGTAAGGCAGAACTTTTGGCTTCTTTATAACCGACTTCGGCATAATCCCAGATCTGCAGGGCATTCTTTTTGTATAGTTCATACTTAGCGTCAATATCCTTTATAGCAGCCGCTTTGATGTTGGGGTTTACTTTTTGTGCCGGCAACGAAAATGCTGCTGCAGCAAACACTACAGTTAAAACAATTTTTCTCATAAATAAAGTGTAGGTCAATTAAACGAAAAGGTCTTTATACAATTCAGCGCCGGGAACAACAGAGTATTTGGAAAGGTCTGTAATGCCTTCAGCTGCCAAAACTTCTTCATCAATAAAGGTATTGCCGCTGCATTTTTCGGCAGTCTTGCTGAGGATATAAAAAACAGCATCTGCTATGATATCCGGTGTGCGGCTCATTTTAGCAAGGGCTTCACCCCCCAATAGATTTCTTACGGCAGCCGTATCAATCGTTGTTCTTGGCCACAATGCATTGGAGGCAATGCCCGCACCCTTTAATTCTGCTGCCCAACCCAATGCCAGCATACTCATGCTGTATTTGGTAATGGTATAGGCAATATGTCCGCCCATCCATTTAGGATTGAGGTTGATGGGTGGTGATAAAGTAATGATATGCGGGTTCTTTCCTTTTCTGAGATGTGGGATGCAATGTTTACCCATTAAAAATGTTCCGCGAACATTGATGCTCTGCATCAGGTCAAAACGTTTCGATTCGGTCTGCTCTGTTGGTGTGAGCTGTATGGCAGAGGCATTGTTGATCAATACATCAATACCCCCGAATGTATCCACCGCCTGCTGAACCGCAGCCTGTATCTGGTCTTCATGGCGGATATCCAACTGTACGGCCAATGCCTTTCCACCGGCGGCTTCTACTTCTTTTGCAGCAGAAAAAATAGTGCCTCCCAAACGGGGATCTTCTTCCACACTTTTGGCGGCGATCACAATATTGGCGCCTTCCCTGGCTAAACGTAAAGCCATGGCTTTACCAATACCGCGACTGGCGCCGGTAATGAATACGGTTCTGTTCTTAAATGGCATAGTGAAATTGTTAGACAATAAATTTCAGCAAAACAAACTTACCAACCTAAGAAATCTTTGATCACGGTTTCTGTTTCTGCGCAGGCTTTATCCAGTTCGTCGTTCAGGATGGTTTTGGTGAAATGATGGTTGAACGACATCTCATAACTGGCTTTGTTAACCCTTGTTTCCAGGCTTTCGGGCGTTTCTGTGCCACGGCTTTCCAGCCTGCGCCGCAGTTCTGCTACCGAAGGGGGTTGTATAAAAATAGAAAGACAATCACCTGCAAACTGCTGTTGTACATGAATAGCTCCCTGCACATCTATATCCAGCATCGGTACTTTTCCCTGGCTCCAGATGCGTTCTAGTTCACTTTTTAAAGTGCCGTAGTATTTTCCTTCGTATACCATTTCCCATTCAATAAAATCATTGGCATCGATCCGGTTCCTGAAATCTTCCACTGTTAAAAAATGGTATTCAACACCATCTTTCTCCGTACCCCTTGGTAAACGGGTAGTAGCTGAAATAGAAAAAGAGAGTTTGGGATATTTATTGATCAGGAAACGGGTAATAGAGGTTTTACCCGATCCCGATGGGGCCGTAAGAATGATCAGTTTACCGTGCGATGCTGACATGAATGAGATTTAAGCAAAGAAACAATTTAATCCTGACAACCGGTGGGACCCGGTTGGGATGCCGGAGCGGCCTAAACGGTTGTTGTCGTGATTTGTGAGACGTCATTCGTGAGTAAGAAAGAATACTCAAGACTGACGCCTCACGATTCACGATCTCCAAACAATCTTTTCTTCCAAAGGAATATTCCTTTTCCCAACACCGGCAGGTGCATCTGAATATCCGAGAAATAATAATCCCATCACAATATCCTCATCCCCCAATCCCAGATATTTTTTTAAGGAAGGATGATGGGCCATTCCTCCTGTACTCCACAAACAGGCAATATGCAATGCTTCTGCACCCAATAATATATTCTGCATGGCAGCAGAAACCGCAGCGATCTCTTCAACAACCGGAATGGTATTAGTGATCGTCCGTTTCATATACACAAGAACAATATGCGAAGAGAATTCCCCGTTCTCAATGATCTTTTGATATTTAGCAGTTGTGAATTTTTCGTGGTCTGTATTTGCCTTCAGCAATTCTGCATGGTCAACGCAAAATGTTTTTTTGGCATCGCCCTCATACACAATAAAACGCCAGGGTTCAGTACGGGCATGGGTTGGGGCCCAGTTGGCGAGTTCCAGTAATTGTTCAATGATGGGGTTATCGATCTTTTTCCCGTTCATGTCAGAAGGCTTAGTGGTTCTTCTGCTTTTAATGGTGTGGCTAAGTGTTTCAAATGTATTCATGCTGCAAAGGTATTTGTTCGCAGATATGATAAATGATTGTATTCACATATTTTGAATAAATTGTTGTCTTAAGCGGCTGTAAGAAAATAACAGATCCTGATGACTCAATCCATTTTACAGATACTGATTGTTTTGCTGGTTGGCATCAGCCTCATTGTTGCGCTAACGGCAAAACTTCGCTTACATCCCTTTTTTGCCCTGATGCTCGCCTCTTTTGTAGTTGGATTGGGGGTGCAGTTGCCGGTGATAGATGTAGTGAATACGATGAAAGAGGGGTTTGGCAATATTTTGCGGTCACTCGGCTTTATCATCCTGCTGGGTACTGCATTGGGTGTAGTACTCGAAAAGAATGGAAGTACCGGTGTAATGGCTAATTATATTCTTGCAAAGATCGGTAAGCGTTATCCTGCACTGGCCATGAGTGTTACGGGTTTTATTGTGGGCCTGCCTATTTTTTGTGATTCAGGTTTTATCGTACTCAGCGGGCTGAACAGCACTTTAGCAAAACGAACCGGAACCCCCCTGGTGATCATGGCCGTTTCTATGGCTACAGGATTGTATTCGGTACATTGTTTAATTCCACCGCACCCCGGGGCCGCTGCCGCTGCCGGCATGATCGGCGTATCGTATGGTAAACTGATCATGATGGGTATTTTAGTGGCGATCCCTGCGATGCTGGCCGCTTATTTCTATACAGGGTATGCGGGAAAGAAAATAGCATTCGCTACAACTGCTGAAAAACCGGATGAAAACCTCAGGGATGCAATTGTACCACCTTCTGTCTTTAATTCTTTTCTGCCGGTTATCCTTCCCATTCTATTGATCGCAACGAAATCAATCTTATCTGCAGACTTGTCGTTAGTGGGTAAAGTATTTACTGTTTCAGGAGACCCGGTAATTGCTTTATCGATAGGGGTGTTGTTGGCACTGCTTAGCAGCAGATCCGGGAAAGACAGAAAAATCAATCACTGGTTACAGGAGTCGGCCGAAAAAGCCGGTGGTATTTTGGTGATCATTGGAGGTGGTGGCGCTTTTGGTGCGGTGCTGGCAGCTACAAAGATCGGGCAGCATATGGGAGCGGTTTTACCATTGGCAGGTATGGGCATCCTGTTTCCTTTTTTACTCACGTTTGTTTTAAAAACAGCCCAGGGATCGTCAACAGTGGCGATCATTACGGCAGCATCTATTGTACAGCCCCTGCTACCGGCTTTAGGGTTTGTAACACCCGATCAAAAACTGATCTGTGTACTCTCTATGGGGGCCGGGTCCATGATGATCTCACATGCCAATGATGCTTATTTCTGGGTAATTGCCAAATTCGAAAAAATTGAGATGCCGGCGATGCTGAAAGTATATTCGGTAGCTACAATGATCATGGGACTGGTTTCTTTATTGATGATCTATCTCTTATCCTTCTTTTTATAATCCTATGCATATCCTTATTGCACCCAATGCGTTCAAGAACAGTATCGATGCCATTGCTGCTGCGAAAGCTATTGAAAAAGGGTTGCAGGAAAGTTCATTGCATTGTACGACGCATTGTTTTCCGGTGGGAGATGGGGGTGATGGTACCGGACATTTGCTTACTGTGATCTCCGAAGGTGTTTTTATTAACGAATCTGTGCACGACCCCTTGGGGAGAAAGATCAATGCCAATTATGGTTTGATCGATAACGGGCGAACAGCTGTGATAGAAATGGCGGCAGCTTCCGGCTTGCATTTATTACATAACGATGAACGGGATCCTTTACACGCCTCTTCATTTGGTACAGGAGAACTGATAAAAAAAGCATTGGACAAGGGAGTGAAGAAAATTTTGCTATGTGTTGGCGGCAGTGCTACCGTTGATGCAGGATGCGGGATCCTGGATGCAATGGGGGTCCGCTTTCTGGATGCGTCAGGTAACCTGTTAAAAGGGATGCCGGAAAGCCTTATCCATCTTGCAGCTCTTGATCTGTCAGGGCTCGATAAAAGAATATCAGAGATCGACCTTACCATTTTAGCAGATGTATCCAATCCATTACTGGGTGAAAAAGGAGCAGCCAAAATATTCGGACCACAAAAAGGGGCATCGGATGCTGCAGTAAAAAAACTGGAAGCATCGCTAACGCGATTTGGCCAGATTGTTTTGGAAAGATCGGCTATGGATATTTCTTCCATAAAGTATGGAGGCGCAGCCGGGGGAACCGCAGCCGGGCTTAAAGCATTGCTACATGCGAATATTACAAATGGTATCGATCAGTTTCTTACCATCACCCATTTCGATAAGGCTTTACCAAAAGCAGATCTTGTGATCACCGGCGAAGGCAGTATCGACCTGCAGACCCTTGACGGCAAAGCTCCCTATGGCGTGGCATTGCGGGCAAAACAAAAGAATATACCGGTTATCGGCCTTGCCGGTAAACTACCCGAAAAAGCTTGTCCGGAGCTGGACAATTATTTTACCCGGCTGATAAATATTAACGGCGAAGAAACCGATATGGCCGCTGCCATGCTTGCGGTAAAGGAAAACCTGTTTCGTTCGGCGTTTGAATTGGGTAATGGTTTGGCCGACAAATCAAAATTTAAGTAATCTTCCGAATCTTTCGTATACGGATATTATATCATATATTTATCGGTAATCATTCACCAAAAAACTTCACATGAAAAAGATTTTTTTACTGCTATTATGCTTCTCCTCTCTTGCTGCGATGGCTCAGAAAAGAACAAGCATTAATGTAAAAACACT
>CBHRAM010000056.1:0-13346 GCA_966076165.1 uncultured Chitinophagaceae bacterium | reverse complement strand
GTGATCCCTGTTTCGGTTCGCAATGAAAGAAACAAGACCCTGCGTAACCTTTCTTACATGAAGATGCAATACTTCACAGAACAACATACAGGACAAACCAGAAAGGTTTTATTTGAAGCTTTTGAAAAGAATGGAATGATGGAAGGGTATACGGATAATTATATCCGGATCACCACACCCTATCGTACTGAGTGGGCGAATAAAATTGTTGATTGGAAACTGTAGCCGTTTGGATATCGAATATTGAACAAGGAATCTTGAATGATGAAGTGAATACAACTTCGATATTCAATATTCCTTGTTCAATATTCATTATTGTATAGGAGATAAAAACTCTGCCGGAAACTCCACCACCATCACCTGCCCCAGGCTTTCGAGTTTTACGTATACTTTTTTCTTACCGCCGCGCAATACGGTTCCTTCATTGCCCATAAATACACCGTGATTTACCTTGATCCGGGTTTCTTCTTTAAACCCTTCCTGGGAGATAATGAAGATACTGGCGTCTTTTTCTGAGAGGTATTTTTTAATGGTTTCGATCTCTTCTGTTTTGATCACAGCCGGTTTACCGAGATAGTGTACAAAATTGAGCACCCCATCTGTCATCAATACTTTTGTCCGCTCCGTATCATCAATATGTACAAATACATAAGATTTGAATAAGGGGTCTTCAATGATCTTCTTACGGTCGCTCCATTGCCTTTCGATCTTCTGTAAAGGGCACCAACTCTCCACTCCTTTCCGGATCAGGACCGTGTCGATCTTTTTTTCCCAGCGGGGTTTTGTATATAAAGCATACCATTTCTTCTCCGGTGGCATTACATTCAAATTTTACATTCAAACATTGTGTGGGCCTGCAAAGCAAGTTACACTATTTCAAAACAGTCTGTACCTGCGCATGCACCAGGTCGCTTACCACACCAACCGTTTCGCTGATATGCATATCTGATTTCAGCGATTTGAGCCATGCCTGGTAAATTTCGCCGCGTTGCTGGTTAGCATTATTAAAATACTTGTCTTTATCAACGGCCATTGCCTGTACATCCATTTCCTGTTTGCTTTTCAGGAGTGTATTGTTCTGATTAACAGTGTTCATCACCTGCTTCTGGCGGGCACGGTATTGCTCCAGGTTCAGGCTGATCGGGGTTTCGTTATTCTTGGCCAGCCACTGTAAATTACTGTTCAGCAGATTAAGCGATGCATTGCTTTTGATCTTATCATTCTCCTTCTTGATCACCGCTTCAAAACCTGCGGTATTCTGCCATGGCTGGTAAGAGGCTTTAGGGATCTCATCGTAAGGCAAGGCACTCGGGTTGTCTTTTTCACGTCCCTTATAATATTCATAGGCATCCGGTAAAATAATATCCGGAACAATTCCTTTCAATTGTGTAGAACCTCCATTCACCCGGTAGAATTTCTGGAAAGTAAGTGTCATAGCTCCAAGATCCGTACGTCCGCTGTATAAGTCGTTACGGTTACCAAAAGGGATCTGACGTTGCACAGTTCCTTTACCATAGGTAGAAGTACTGCCGATTATGATCCCTCTTTTATAATCCTGTATGGCACCTGCAAAAATTTCGCTGGCTGAAGCACTGAATTCATTCACCATCACTGCGAGCGGGCCGTCATATAGAACAGATTCATCATCGTCTCTCCAGGTGCTTTGGTCAACTTTTCCGCTTCTTTCTTTTACCTGTACCACAGGGCCGCTCTTGATAAACAGTCCCACCATTTTCACCACTTCATATAAAGAACCGCCGCCGTTATTACGAACATCGATCACAATGCCTTTTACATTTTCAGCTTTCAGTTTTACCACTTCTCTGGCTACATCAGCCGAACAGCGGTGGTCATTGGCATCATCAAAATTGGCGTAGAAATCCGGCAGATAAATATAGCCGATCTTGTCTGCACCATTCATGATCACGGCACTGCGTACATCCAGTTCTTCCTGTTTTACTTCCTCACGGATCAGGGAGATCACTTTTACAGATCCATCCTGTTTTTTGATGGTAAGCCTTACTTCTGTATCCTTGTTACCGCGGATCAGTTTAACCGCATCCTGTGTATCATATCCTGCGATATCCACCGGCTCTTCTTTTCCCTGTGCCACTTTCGTGATCACATCACCCACTACCACTTCTTTTGATTTCCAGGCAGCCAGGCCGGTTACAATACTGGCGATCTTAACCCCTGCATCATCTTTTTGCAGCGTAGCACCAATACCATAGAACTTACCGCTCATTCTTTCATCGAAAGCCCTTTTTTCTACTGGTGGGAAATAATCACTGTGCGGATCCATCAGGTTGGTGATCACATTCACAAATGAGTTGAAACGGTCGTCTTCTTTAAATGTTTTCTGGATGCGCTCATAGGTCTCATCCATTATCTTCAATACTTTACCCCTTGCTTCCCTTTCCAATGTGCTGTCTGCCTTTACCACAAAATCTTTCTGGCCCTTGCTCTTCTCACGGTTATCAACCAGATCAACATATCTTTCAAGCGTATAGAGCTTCAGTTTTTTTCTCCATCTTTCTTTACGCACTTCTTCTGATGGTGCAAAACTCATTTTTTCAGGATCCCCATCGGTTGATTCGTCTTTGGTAAATTCAAACGGTTTGGCCAGGATCTCTTTATAGATAGCGATCGCATCGGTGATACGTTTATCATAGATCGCACTTACCGCCGGTGCAAATTCTATGGCTGCACCATTGATCTCATCGTCGATCGTGGTTTCGTATTTTTTCAAAGCCGCTATATCGGAAGCCAGGAAATGCGTTTTATCGCCATCGAGCTCATCCAGGAATTTTTTGAATACCTGTTTCGAAAAGTCATCGTTGATATTCTTGGGACTGTAATGCACTTCTTTCAGGATAGAACCCACTCCTTGCAATAAACGTTCCCTTTGGGTAAGGATTACCCCCGAGCTGCCGATACCGGAACTCCTGAACGCGAAGAACAAACCGCCAAACATAATGATGGCCAGCAACAATAGACCTTTTCTACTCTTCATAAATTGCGTAAATTTTTGCATGATAAGTTTCAAAAATAACCTAAAAAGATGTTTAGCTCATCACCATTTCACCCCAATTAACAAAGGTTTTGATGGGCGGCAGGCAAAAAGAGTTTAAAAATCAGTTTTCCGTGAAGGGTATTTGCCTTATTTTTGCCGTCCATTAAAACGGAGAGCGTAGCTCAGTTGGTTAGAGCGTTAGTTTGTGGCACTAAAGGTCGGGGGTTCGAGACCCCTCGTTCTCCCTTAAGAAAACCTATCCCGCCTGTAGAGCGGGATAGGTTTTTTAAATTTTACAGCATGCATTTAGGTCTTTTCCTGCTTCCCTTTCTTTCTGCCTTTATTGGCTGGTTTACCCTCTGGTTGGCCATCAGGATTGTGTTCAGGCCCAGGAAACCTATTATGGTAGCGGGTTTCAGGTTACAGGGTATTTTTCCAAAAAGACAGAAACTAATCGCACAAAGCCTGGGTAAGATGGTAACGGAGGAGTTCTTTTCACTGGATGCCATCGGACAGAAAATTGCCGACCCGGCCGGACTGGAAAAGATCATGCCGGTAATAGAGGAGCATATTGACCATTTTTTACGTGTGAAACTGGCCAAAAAAATGCCGGTGGTGAGCATGTTCATCGGCGATAAGACGATCAATGAAATGAAATCGGTGTTCATGGAGGAGCTGGGCGAACTTTTTCCGGTGATCATGAAAAACTATGTAAACGGTTTGAAAGAGCAGATCAATATAGAGGATATGATCAGTGAAAAACTGGGAAATTATCCGCCTGAAAAATTAGAACTAATTGTTTATCAAGGACTTTCGAAAGAATTACGCTATTTATGGCTGTTTGGCGCCACTATCGGTTTTTTGATCGGTTTGGTACAACTATTGATGGTCTGGCTGCTGTAATTACCGATAAAACCGGTTGGTCACCGACAAAACAGCTTTTTCTGCCCCTCATTTTCCAACTTTGTCCATTCAAATTTGTCATATTACCGTTGGTGTAATGAAAATAGAGCCGAAAGGGCCTGCATCGCAACTTTGTATAATATAATACGAATATAAATCATGAGAAAAATTTTAACTGTAGTTGTTCTGAATCTGATGTGCCTGGCGGCTTTTTCGCAAATGCCAACCGGTGGTATGCGTGCCGGTGGTGGTGCCAATGCTCAAAACATGAACATGGGCCATTTTTATGGTAAGCTGGTTGACAGCAAGACCAATAAGGCCATTGAGTCTGTAACCGTTCAATTGCTCGGCAATAAATTTGATACGGCTACCAAGAAAATGAAAGAAGTGATCTTCAGCACCCTGATCACCAAGGCCAATGGTAATTTCAGTTTTGATAATTTACCTGTTTTTGGAAACTTTAAACTGAAGATCAGTGCCCTGGGCTATACAGCACAGGAACTGCCGATCAGTTTTGGTATTAAAATGCCAACCGGTGGTGGCGCCAATGCTGCCGGCGGCGGTGCCATGCAACAGGCAATGGCTATGGCAGATAAGGACCTCGGCAATATCAAAATGGAAGCTTCTGCTACCGACCTCGGTAATGTAACCGTTACCTCTTCTGCAAAACCACAGTTTGAACTGGGTATCGACAGAAAAATATTTAACGTAGATAAGAACCTGGTAAGCAGCGGCCAAACCGCTACTGAGATCATGAAGAATATCCCTTCACTGAACGTGGATATTGATGGTAATGTAACCCTGCGTAATGCCACCCCTACTATTTTTATCGACGGAAGGCCTACTACTTTAACCCTCGACCAGATTCCTGCCGATATCATCGACAAAGTGGAAATGATCACCAACCCGGGTGCAAAATTTGATGCATCGGGTGGTAATGCCGGTATCCTGAATATTGTTTTGAAGAAGAACAAGAAGACCGGCTATAACGGTAGTATCCGTACCGGTATTGACTCCCGTGGTAAAACCAATTTTGGTGGTGACCTGAACATCCGCCAGAACAAAGTGAATTTCTCCGTGAGTGCCAACTTTAACGAGCGTAAATCTATTTCTGATGGTATCACCAGTAGGGATAATATCCTTACTACGCCCAGCAGTGTATATAATACCAGTCATGGTGTGAATACCGGTTTCTTCGGTTTCTTCCGTGGCGGTATGGATTATTTTATAGATAACCGTAATACCATTTCCATTGCGGGTAACTATATGAAAGGTCAGTTTGACAATGACCAGATGCAGAAAGTGGATTCTACCATTAAAGGAACATTCTCTTCTTATAACAGGATTGCAACAATGAGTCATGCAGTAATGGAGAACCTGGGAACACAAGTGAGTTACAAACACAATTTTGCCAAGAACGGACATAATATCTCTGCCGATTTCAACTATAATTCCAACAATAACCACAGCGACGCGAATATCAATACGCAGACCTATTATACCAATGATGCGTTCAAAGGCCAGGCCCTGAAACAACAGACATTGGGAAGCGGAAGCACCAAGAACTATACCGGACAGATCGATTATGAAAACCCGATTTCTGATGACACCAAGTTTGAAGCCGGTGGCCGTACAGCGATCAGGAATTTCAGCAATATGAGTGATCAGTACCGTTATGATTATACCACCAATACCTATACATTGGTTCCATTGATCAGTAACAAGTATAAGTTCACGGATATGGTGTCTGCTGCGTATGCTACTTACAGTTTTAAAGTAAAGAAATGGAGTTACCAGATCGGTGTACGCGCAGAGAGTTCTAATTATACCGGAACCCTGTTGAATGCAAAAGGTGCGGATTCTGCTACTTTCAAAGTAACCTATCCTTTAAGCCTTTTCCCAAGTGCGTTCGTTACCTATAAGATAGATGACAAACAGGATTTCCAGTTGAACTATTCACGCCGTGTGAACCGTCCAAACTTCTTCCAGTTAATGCCTTTCCCTGATTATTCTGATCCGCAGAATATTAATATCGGTAATGCAGGATTGAAACCTGAGTTCACCAATTCATTCGAGGTATCGTATAACGATGCGTACACACGTGGTGCCAATTTCCTGGCAACTGTATTCTTTAAACATACCACCGACCTCATCACCCGTTATGTGTACAGGGATAAGAATGGTTTAACCAGTGGCGACAGTGCTTATTTCAATACTTATATCAATGCTGATTACAGCTATTCATACGGTTTGGAGCTGACCAATAAAATGGCAGTGACCAAATGGTGGGACCTGACCTTGAATGTGAATATTTTCAATTCAAAGATCAATGCAACTGTTCCGGGCCAGAACCTGAGCAATTCATTGGTAAGCTGGTTCGGAAAAATGAACAGTAACTTTAAAGTATCCAAAGGATTGTCTGTTCAGTTCAGCGGCGATTACCAGGCCAAGACCGTATTACCTCCTAACTCAGGTGGCGGCGGTATGCGCGGCGGCGGTGGTGGCGGTATGATGTTTGGCGGCGGGCCACAGTCTACCTCACAGGGTTATAACCTGCCCCGTTATGGATTTGACCTTGCTATCCGTAAAGACTGGACCTGGAAGAACGGACAGAGCGGATCTTTAACCCTGAGCATGAATGATATCTTCAAAACACAGGTGTTCAAATCTTATTCTGAAAGTACTTACTTCACACAGAACAGTGAAAGAAGAAGAGACCAGCAGGTACTGCGCCTGAACTTCAGCTACCGCTTTGGTAAGTTTGATGCTACCCTATTCAAACGCAAAAATACCAAAGCCGATCAGGGTGGCGGAGCAGAGATGATGCAGCAGTAGTTTTAATTAAAAATTAGAAATTAATAATTAAAAATTGAAGAGCCGCTTTGTTATAATAAAGCGGCTCTTTTTTGGAGCAGACTTTTGGTTTTATGTTTTTGTGGAGTCACAATCCCACAACAAACTAAAATTATTAATTTTTAATTTCTAATTTTTAATTTTTAATTACCTGTTCTTCCCCGTGAGCATCGGTACAAAGGAGAACTGTTCGAAAGCTTCTTCAGTGATGCTGCCGTCGGCTTCTTTGGTGAGGCGGAGCATGCGTTGGGAATCGCCTTCATCTACCGGGATCACCATCATACCGCCGGGTTTGAGTTGCTGGATCAGTTTGGGCGGAATAAAGGGGGCTGCGGCAGTGATGATGATCTTATCGAAGGGCGCGAATGTGGGCAGCCCTTCAAAACCATCGCCAAAAAAGAATTTGATATTGGGGTATTTGTTCTTGAAATAATAATCCTTCTGCAGGTCGTATAATTTTTTCTGGCGCTCGATGGTAAAGACACGGGCACCCAGTTCTGCCAGCACAGTTGTCTGGTAAATACTCCCTGTACCGATCTCCAATACTTTCTCCGATTTTTTCACCTGCAGGAGCTGTGTTTGATAGGCAACAGTATATGGCTGAGAAATGGTTTGCGACTCCCCTATCGGAAAAGCACGGTCTTCATAGGCGATCTTGTCAAACGCAGAATCGAGAAAATAGTGGCGGGGAATGGTGTTAATGGCATCCAGCACCTGTTCATCCGTAATACCCTTTTCTTTTAATAGATCCACCAGCCGCTTGCGTAGCCCTTTGTGCTGGTATGTATCCTCGTATTTTCTCATAGCAGTACGAATATACAGCTAAGAAAGAAGAGAGAAACAGGCAAAAGAATTGGTGCAAAAAGAAAATGACGGGTAGAAGTTATTCAGAGGGGCGGTTGGGAGGAAAACAAAAAAGCCGCAGATGCACAGATTGGAATTCAATAATCTGTGGATCTGCGGCTATAGAAATAGCTTTATTTCAATTTCATATCCTCAATAATGGCTTTGATCTTGTTCTCGAGCACAGCAAAAGTTGCATCATACGCTTCTTTGCTTTCCAGTTTGGTATTGACACTGAAATAGAATTTGATCTTGGGTTCTGTGCCGGAGGGGCGGGCAGAGATCTTGGTGCCATCTGCCGTTACAAACTGCAGTACATTACTTTTGGGTAACTCGATCTTCCAGGTTTCACCTGTTACCAGGTTGGTGCCTTTCTGTAATTGATAGTCCAGCAAAGTGGTTACCTGTGCGCCGCTGATGGTTTTAGGCGGGTTGCTGCGATAGCCTTCCATCATATCGGCGATCTCTTTCTGGCCGTTCATTCCTTTTTTGGTAATGCTGATCAGGTTCTCATAGTAAAAACCATACTGCACATAGAGTTCGATCATTTTATCAAAAAGTGATTTCCCCCGGTTCTTCTCGTACGCTGCCATTTCACAGAGGATGGCAACGGCACTTACCGCATCTTTATCACGGATCTGGTTTCCGATCATCAGGCCAAAACTTTCTTCACCACCGATCACATAATTCTTCTGGCCATCAAGCTCCTTGATCTTTTCAGCGATCCATTTAAAGCCGGTAAGTACATTATAGCAGGCTACTTCATTCTGTTTGGCCACTTCATTGATCATTTCTGTGGTAACGATGGTGGTGATCACCATATCATTGGGCTGGGCAATGCCTTTGGCTTTGCGGGCTTCCATCATATAGGTGAAAGCGAGTACAGCAGTTTGGTTACCATTCATTAATACCCACTCGCCTTTGTGGTTCTTTACACCAATACCTACACGGTCGGCATCGGGATCCGTACCCAGTAAAATATCAGCATCCAGTTCTTTGGCTTTTTTAAGGCCGATGCTCATGGTTTCACTTTCTTCGGGGTTGGGATAGATCACGGTTGGGAAATTTCCATCCGGCGTGGATTGTTCATCAACGATGGTCACATTGGTAAATCCGAAACGCTTCAATACTTCAGGTACCAATGTAATTCCGGTTCCGTGGATGGGTGTATATACAATCTTCAGATCATGTTGTTTGGCGATCACATCGGGATATACACTCAATCCTTTTACCATTTCCATATAGGCATGGTCCATCTCCTTACCAATCAGTGTGATATTGGCAGCGCCTCCCTCCCATTTCACATCGTTCACGCTGGTGATGGCTTCCACTTCTTTGATCACATTCACATCATGGGGTGGTACTAATTGTCCGCCATCATTCCAGTAAGCTTTATACCCATTATACTCTTTCGGATTATGCGATGCCGTACAAACCACGCCACCCTTACATTTCAGGTTCCTGATCGCAAAACTCAATTCAGGTGTAGGGCGCAGTGATTCAAATAAGAATACTTTGATCCCGTTGGCCGCAAATACATTGGCGGTGGTTTCAGCAAAGAAGCGGCTGTTGTTGCGGCTATCGTGGGCGATGGCCATACGGACTTCTTCATTGCCGTAAGTCTTTTTCAGGTAATTGGCAAAGCCCTGGGTGGCCATACCAATGGTATATTTATTGATCCGGTTGGTACCTACACCCATAATGCCACGCAAACCACCGGTACCAAATTCGAGGTTACGGTAAAAAGCGTCGGCTAGTTCGTCGGGGTTTCCGGCCTGAAGAGCAGTGATGGCATCTTTAGTGGCCTGGTCATAGTTTCCATTGATCCAGAGATTGATCTTTTCCTGAATGGCAGCGTCCATAGTAAATTATTTTTTAGTTGATCCTGACCCAAATAGACGACAAGTTTATGAATAATTTTTCCAATTTCAACCCCAATCAGCAGAACTCTGGTGAATTACTGATTATGTTTGAGGTAGTGAATAAAATCCTGTCCATACTATTCCTTTTGAGCAGCCTTACCGGCTTATCGCAGGACAGCACCTATGAACCTATCACCAGCTTGCCCCCCACAGCTATTCCTAAGCATAAAACTCGTATCTATATTGCAGCCGCAGGTACCGCTGTGTTTTATGGATCCAGCCTGGCAGCCTTATCCAATACCTGGTACAAAAGATACCCTCAGACCTCCTTCCATTTTTTTAATGATAACGATGCATGGTTTCAAATGGATAAAGCGGGCCATGTGTTCAGTGCCTATACCACGGGAAAAATGGGTACGGAATTCTGGCGTTGGGCAGGGCTTTCGAGAAAGCAGCAGATCATTGCGGGAGGGTTAAGCGGTGCGGCTTTTATGACTGCGATCGAGGTACTCGACGGGTTCTCTTCAGGATGGGGTTTCAGTATTGGAGACATGACCGCTAATTTAGCCGGAAGCAGTTTGTTCATCGCCCAGCAACTGGCATGGGATGAGCAAAGGATACAGGTGAAATTTTCTTTCCATTCCAATAATTATCCAGACGATGACCTGAATGGCCGTGCCAATTCCCTTTTTGGAAGAAGAACGATCGAGCGGATGATCAAAGATTACAATGGCCAGACCTATTGGTTAAGTGTAAACCTGAAATCATTCGCAAAGAAATCGAACCTACCCGCCTGGTTAAATATTGATCTTGGTTTTGGGGCAGAAGGTATGTTTGGGGGAACCGAGAATGTTTTGAAAGATGCCAATGGTAATATTCTCTGGGACCGGAGGGATGTTCCCCGTTTCAGAAGATGGTATCTCTCCCCAGATATTGACCTTACCCGGATCAAGACCAAAAGCAAGTTCCTGAGAACCACTTTCTTCCTGCTGAACTCCTTAAAATTTCCTGCCCCTGCTATCGGTTTTTCGAAGAGGGGAATTGAATGGGATTGGGTGCATTTTTAGTCCATGGTCGAGAGACCATAGTCCATAGAAAAACCTGTGTAATTGAACACTGAAGGCCATTACTCATTTTGAAATACAGGAATAAGTAATTATATTTAAGTATGCTTAACCGAAGCCTTTTACCCATCTTATATGCTGTGTCCCTGTTATCCGTCGGGCCTGCTTTATTTGCCAAAACTCTTCAATTGGGCAGTCCGGCAACATGGCTTGTTGTTTGCCTGATTAGTCAGATTCTTTTTGCCATAGGAGCGATTGCAGAAATACGTAATGCCCGCTTCCTATCCAAAGAACAAAAATCCAAATGGAACGGATGGCTTTTATCTTCTCCCCTATTCTTCGGCTTCTTCTACCTGAAACATTTCAGAGAATAGTTCCATTCTCCCATCATAGATCGAAAACCCATATTTTTCAGCCAGCACTTATCAATTACTAATTATTAATTTCTAATTACTAATTAATATACGCTCCCCGCACTTCCCCATCCACCACTTCCACCTGTATATGATCCTGTAAAGTTGTGGCAACAGATAAGCCCACATAATCAGGCTTTACCGGGAAGAGTTTATGCATTCTTTCTACCAGCACAAGGGTCTGGATGCTTTTGGGATGAAATTCCAGCAAGGGTTTTAACGCATACATCAGGGCTTTGCCGCTATTGGTTACATCATCGGCAATGATCACATGCAGGCCATCAAAATTAACCGCTTCGCTCAGTTCCACTTTCGTGGGTTTCGATTTATCCATGGAAACGGAAATGATCCGGATCTCATTGGCAACATATTGCTTCAGCAAACCACCTATTTTTTCGGCGATCACCGTGCCGCTGTTGCGGATGCCGATGATTACAACAGGGATACCGTCGCCATTCAGTTCTTCGGCCAGTTCCAATGCCATCCGCTGCATTTTCTGCTCGGCGGCTTCTTTGTTGAGGATGTAGTTGATGGGTTCCATATACCGGGATTGATCAGTCAAAATAACAACAATAAAAGCAACCTGCAATCGGGTTTACAACAAAGCAAAAGGATTACCTTAGCAAAATAAGCTTTTACCCATGCAGTATGTACAACAGGCATTGTTTGTATTGCTCTCCGCAGCAGCTATCTGGCTGTTTACCAAAAAAGCGGGCGAGATCAGAAGAAATATTTTATTAGGCAAGGACGAGGATCTGAGCGATAACCCTTCGCAACGGTTTAAGAATCTGCTGCTGTTGGCATTGGGACAGAAAAAAATGTTCAAGAACCCTTTGGTTGCCCTGATGCATTTTGTGATCTATGCGGGTTTTATCATAATCAACCTGGAAGTACTGGAGATCGTGCTGGATGGCTTACTGGGCAAGCACCGTCTGTTTGCACCCTTACTCGGGCCTTTGTATAACTGGCTGATCAATGGATTTGAATTCCTGGCCGTGGGTGTGATCTTTGTATGTGTTGTATTTCTTTGCCGTAGAAATATCATCAAGCTGAAACGCTTTATTCATAAGGACCTGAACGGATGGCCACGCAGTGATGCCAATTATATCCTGCTCACAGAGATCATCCTGATGAGTTTATTTCTTACCATGAATGCTACCGACCAGGTATTGCAGGCCAATGGAAATGAGCATTACCATCAGACCGGCAGTTTCTATTTTTCTAACCTCCTTACACCTCTGTTCATTGGTGATAGCAACAGCAGCCTGGTAGCTATTGAACGCACCTGCTGGTGGTTGCATATTGCCGGCATTTTCGCTTTCCTGAATTATCTGCCTTATTCCAAACACCTGCACATTATGCTGGCCTTCCCTAATGCTTATTATGCAAGACTGGAGGTACCGGGCAAGATGAAGAATATGCCGGCTGTACAAAACGAAGTACTGTATGCCATGCAGCCCGAAACAGCACCCGCAGATGCCGCCCCGCCTGCACGTTTTGGTGCCAAAGATATTGTTGACCTGAGCTGGAAGAATTTACTGGATGCCTACAGCTGCACAGAATGCGGACGTTGTACCGCTTCCTGTCCGGCCAACATGACCGGTAAATTACTCAGTCCCAGAAAGATCATGATGGCTACCCGCGACCGCATGGAAGAGGTGGGCAGGAATATCAACAGGAATAAAAGTTTTGTAGATGATGGTAAATCATTGCTTCATGATTATATCAGCGTGGAAGAACTGCGTGCATGCACCACCTGCAATGCCTGTGTGGAAGCTTGTCCGGTAAGCATCTCACCTTTAGAAATTATCGTTGAACTCCGCCGCTCGTTGATCATGGAAGAAAGTAATGCACCGCAGGAATGGAACGGCACGTTCAGCAATATTGAAAATAATTTTGCCCCATGGAAATTTTCTCCGGATGACAGGGGCAAGTGGGCGGAAGAGATGAACAGTTGATGAATATTGAATATTGAACAAGGAATATTGAATATTGAAGTAATCTATACCTAAAGTCTTATTTAACACATGCAACTTTCTGATTTTCCTTTTTCGATTACTGATTTCTCAAACATTGAACCCGAAATAAAAAACGGGATTACGGGGCAGGCAGAGTGGAGAACTTTGTATAGGGATGCGATCAGGATCCGACAGGTAACTTATTCACCAAATTATCTTGCCGACCATTGGTGTAGTAAGGGCCATATTATTTTCTGCATAGAGGGTTCCATGGAAACAGAACTGGAAGATGGCAGCAAACATATACTCAACAAAGGATTAATGTATACCGTTGGCGATAATGCGGGACAGCATCGAACTTTCTCTAAGGAAGGATGTGTTTTGTTTATAGTTGACTAGAAAAGTGAGTTGTCAGTAGTGAGTTGTGAGAACAAAAA
>CBHRAM010000055.1:0-13400 GCA_966076165.1 uncultured Chitinophagaceae bacterium | reverse complement strand
GAACGCTGCGGCAGAAAACCCAGAAAATCGGATTCAATCAGGAAATTTTTTAAGAACTCAGTTCCGCCCAATCTTACTTTTATATTCAGGTCACTGAGTTTGATCTTGTTTTTTTCCAATGCATTTTTCAATGCAGTCAATGTGCCGCTCCCTCTTTCCCTAAAAGTAAGCGGCATATTGATCAGGTCCTTGAGTGCGTAATTTTTGATCTTGGCTATCGGGCTTTTGCTGCTGCAGACCGCTACTACATTATCTGAAATGAAAGCCTGGTAGTCAACCTGGTTCGATCTTACTTTTCCTTCAATAATACCAAGGTTGATATCCTGGTTCAATAAAGCTTCTATGATCAGTTCAGAATTCCGGTTCAATGAACTGATATTGATCTGCGGGTGCATCTGGTTAAATGCCGACATTACTTTGGGCAGAATATAGAGTGCTACGGTGCTGCTGGCCCCTAATTTCAAAATGCCCTTGGCCTGCATCACATCTTTGATGGTAGAGATCTGAAACTCTGTCTGGTCTTCGATCCGCTTCACTTCCAGCAGGTTTTCGAACAGGATCTTACCGGCAGAAGTTAATTCAATCAACATTCCTTTTCTATCGAACAACTTGGTCTTATAATATTCTTCCAGCGATTTGATATGCTTGCTGATGGCCGGCTGGGATATATACAATACCTGGCTTGCCCTCGAAAAGCTTTTCTGTTGTGCAACAGTCAGAAATACATTATGCCGGGTTGAGATCATATAGTTGTTACGTAAATGAACAGGAAAAGGATGCTTGATCCTTATTTGGCAAGGCTTTGTATCACATCGTATTTGGTTACAATATGGTAATCTCCTTTTTCATCTTTTGCAATAACCGCTCCATTTTCCTTGGTGATCAGATGGCCCAGTCTTTCCACCGGTGTATCAAAATCAACCAGGGGATACGCATGTTCCATCACACTTTCCACCGTGGCATTCCTGATCTCGGGGTTGTTAAACACTTTCTGGAACAGGCCACTCTCGCTTACGGCACCTGCCAGCTCTCCGTTTTTCATCACAGGGATCTGTTCAATATCGTATCGCTTCATTAACTCCACAGCTTCTGCTACGGTATTGGTGGGTTCAATGGTCACAAGCCTTTTGGCGCTTCTGCCATTGACGATGTCTTTGAATGTTTTTACATCTAAGAAGCCGCGTTCCATCATCCACTCGTCGTTATAGATCTTTCCTACATAACGGCTGCCATGATCGTGGAAGATACAAACCACTACATCATCTTTTGTGAGTGATGATTTTAACTGCATCAATCCCTGTAAACAGCTGCCGGCACTATATCCGCAGAACAGGCCTTCTTCTTTTGCGATCCTTCTGGCCATCACCGCACCGTCTTTATCTGTTACCTGTTCAAACTTATCGATCACGCTCATATCATAATTCTCAGGAACAAAATCTTCTCCAAAACCTTCTGAGATGTACGGGTGTACTTCATTCATGTCTATCTCACCGGTATTGTAATATTTGGTCAGCAATGAACCGTACACATCGATTGCCCAGATCTGGATGTTTGGATTTTTTTCTTTCAGGTACATCGCGGTTCCCGTGATCGTACCACCTGTTCCGGCTGTGCAGACCAGGTGTGTGATCTTGCCTTCTGTCTGCTCCCAGATCTCCGGGCCTGTACTTTCATAATGCGCCTGGCGGTTGGCCAGGTTATCGTACTGGTTCATGTACATGGAATTGGGGATCTCTTTGCCCAAACGTTTGGCCACACTATAATAACTTTTGGGGTCTTCGGGGAGTACATTGGTGGGACAAACAATCACTTCGGCACCTACGGCCTTGAGGATATCTGCTTTTTCTTTGGATTGTTTATCGGTGGTAACGAAAATGCATTTGTATCCTTTTACACAGGCTGCCAGTGCCAGTCCCATACCGGTATTACCGCTGGTTCCTTCAATGATGGTGCCGCCGGGTTTGAGTTTGCCTTCTTTTTCGGCTACTTCCACCATTTTCAAAGCCATACGGTCTTTGATGGAATTACCGGGGTTAAAATAATCCACTTTAGCCAGCACAGTGGCGGGAATATCTTTGGCTACCTTGTTAAGTTTGATCAGGGGGGTGTTACCTATTGTTTCCAGGATGTTGTTGAGCCACATAATTTACTAACGCTTGTTTGCGTAAAGGTAAAGTTTTGCGCTTCCGGATTGAGGCCAATTGTAAAATAGGTTCTACGAAATAGGGAAATTATAAAGGGTGGCGGATATACATCCTTATTGGGTATGATCCGCTACCCTTGGAAATTCTGTTTAGCCGGTGCGGGGGAGTGGCACCTTTTAGTATAGCGCAAGATTAAAAGCTTTTTACCAGGTGAATAGTGGTACCATCTTCCTGGCCATTGGTCACATCTTTTGCTGTTTCCGTATTGGCTTTGTTGTCGTTTGCTTTGTTGTCATTATGCAGGTATCCGAATACTAAAGCAGGAACCAGGGCGATAATGGCGATCATGTTGGCGGTAAAAATGAACTTTTTCATAAAGGTTGTTTTTGTTGGTTTATTTACTTTGATAGAACAAAGATATAGACAAAAACAGTACTATGCAATAAATAGTACCAATCAAAAGGTAGTATTTTTCATAGGATAATAGTGAGTTATGCTTTGGAATGCAGTAAACACAAGGGTTTAGCCTGTTTTAGGCCTTGAAAGGGAGGGTTGGTGGATTGTGATGAGCGGTAAAACAGGAGGGATGAAGTGCAGGGAAAGGGGCATGAATATCCAATATTGAACAAGGAATATTGAATTTTGAACCGAAAACCACTTCAATATTGGATATTTCCCGCAAGGCGGAATTCAATATTCAATATTCTCTACCACCACTGTTAGGGGCAGAAGGTATAATTACGGTAATTAAATAATGGGTAATACAGGGAAATAGCAGATCTGCTACGACTTAAACATCTCTGTCATCTTAGCGCAAAGCTGGCTTTCGATCATTTTTTCGCCTACAATGATCATATTCTTGAACGCTTTGGCTTCGCTGATACCGTGACCGATGATCACCGGTTTGTTTACGCCTAAAACAGGGGAGCCGCCATAATTCTCATAATGGAAGCGGGTAAAATAGGCATCCTTGCCAAAACCACGCTGTTCAGCTATATCGTAAACCGATTCGGCCAGTTTGAGGATGATATTGCCGGTAAACCCGTCGCAGACGATCACATCTGCCTTATCATTAAACAGGTCACGGCCTTCAATATTGCCAATAAAATTGATCTGGGTATTCTCTTTTAAGAGGGGATAGGTTGCCTGGGTGACAATATTGCCCTTACCTTCTTCTTCTCCCACATTCATCAATCCGATCTTGGGGTTGCTTACGTTGTAGATATACTCGGCATATAAACTGCCCAGGATAGCAAATTGATTCAGGTGTTCGGGTTTGCAGTCTGCATTCAATCCGGCATCCAGCAAAACACCGGTACCGCCGTTGATTTTAGGAACCACCGTTACAACCGTAGGCCGCAGGATCCCTTCAATGGTCTTGATGCTGAACATGGCACCCACCATCATAGCACCTGTATTGCCTGCACTCAGAAAGGCATCGATCTTACCCGTTGCCAGCATATGAAAGCCTATAGCGATGGAAGAGCGCTGCTTTTCTTTCAGCGCCTTGGTAGGATGTTCGTGGTAGCCAATTACTTCGGGGGCATGAATTACATGAACATTGGGTGAGTTTACCCCATGTTCTGCAAGCAAAGGTTTTACCTGTGCCTCGTCGCCTATACAAAATAAAGAAGCCGTACGAGTATTGTCAGACAAGTATAATTGCAGGCCTTTCACCGCTTCAAGCGGTGCAAAATCTCCACCCATCATGTCTAAACCAATATTCATTCGGCAGGAAGTCTAGTTGAACTAAAAGGTTACGTTGTTACGCTTTCAGGGGAGCTTTTTCAGCCACCAGTTTACCTTTGTAGAACAATTTACCTTCGCTTACATGGGCGCGGTGACGCACGTGCAGTTCACCAGTGGTGCTGTCTTTGCTCAATGTTACTTCTTGTGCAACATAGTGAGTTCTTCTCTTAGCGCTACGCTGTTGTGAATGTCTGCGTTTAGGATTCGGCATATCTCGGAATTTATAGTATCAAAAAAAGTTAATCTAAGTTTTTAAATTTATCCAGCCCTTTCAGCAGCTGGTTACTGTCTTTCAGCGCCTCTTCTTCCATCTTTCTCAGCTTCTCCAGTACCTCGGTATTGCATTTTGGCCCGCCGATCTCGTCTTCCCTGCACATTTTCTGTAAGGGAATACTCAGGTTTATAAACTCGAAGATCCAGTCGGCCAGGTGGAGATGACTCTCACCACGTCCTATATAATATACATCAGGATCTTCTTCCTGTTCGTTCATGATCTCCGGATCATCCACCATCTTTACAATGATGTTGAATTCATCCCAAAGCTGCATGGGCAGGGTGTTTCCGCATCTGTCGCAGATCACATCTGCGTTACCATCAACATCAAATTTCAACTGCATGAACCCGGTATTCTTCTCCAGGCTCAATTTGATATTGGCGATACAGTTTTCGAAATCCTGCTCACCGTACGGTACAAAGAACTTATCCTCCACCCTGTATTCGTATACATGAATCCCCGGCTTCAAACCCACAAATGCTATCTCGTATTCCCGGCGCTGACTCATAACCGTTTTTTAAGGGCTTGCAAAGGTAGGCTAAAACAGCCGAAATGCCAAAGGAAAATTGAATTTCCAAGGTTTGCGGCCTGAGCGGCAATGATAGGCCTTTTTATTCCATATTTGTAGATATGAAGCAGGAATCGGGCCTTTCGGCCCATTTATGGGTAAAATTGGGGATTCTGTTTGGCATAGCACTGGCCATCAGCCTGTTTTCCTGGTTTCCCTCAGCCGTTGAGCGGGTCTATTCGGTGGGGATCTACCCCGGCCTGTCCTCCCTGCTCAGAATCTTCACCAAATGGATCCCTTTCAGTATCGGGGATATCCTGTATGCCTGGCTGGTCATTTTTTTGGTGATCGGCACGGTAAGAGGGGGGATCCGGCTATACCGGAAGGACTATACAAGGCAACACTTGATTCATTTTCTTTTTAAAGCTGCCAAAACGGTTCTCTGGGTCTATATCATTTTTAAACTGCTATGGGGTTTAAATTATAACCGTTTGGGTATTGCCTACCAATTACAGATCGCTAAAAAAGAATACACCAAAGAAGAAGTAACCGCACTCACCCATCAACTGATCGACAAACTGAATGAATGCCGCAAGCAGATAAAAGATACTGTTTTACCGGTCCCGGCCCTTGATACCCTTTATCGCGAAGCCTATCGTTCTTATGGCAATATCTCCAATGAGCTGGCTTTTCTGAATTATCGTAACCGGTCTGTGAAGGCCAGTTTGTTCAGCGGTATTGGCGATTACCTGGGCTTCTCGGGTTATTACAACCCCTTTACCGGTGAGGCACAGCTTCGTTCAGATATTCCCAGAATCCTGATACCGTATATCGCCTGTCATGAAATGGCGCACCAACTGGGTTATGCCAGTGAGAGTGAAGCCAATTTTGTAGGTTATCTCGCAGCAGCTTCTTCGGAGGATGTGTATTTCCGTTATTCCGTTTATAATGATCTGTTCTCTTATGCACAAAGCCAGGAGATCATGCTGTATGGAAAAGAAAAGGATTTCAAAGCTTTTGAAAATGTTTTTCAATATAACCGGACACATCTCGATAGCCTGGTGCGCAAGGACAGGAGAGAGATACGTGAGTTCTTTCACAAAAGAAGAAACCGGATCTCACCTGCTGTTTCGGCCTTGTATGACCAGTATCTTAAAATGAATCAACAGTTAGCCGGTGTGAACAGTTATGATGAAGTGATCGGGTGGTTGATTGCGTACCAGAAGAAATACGGGAAGCTGTGATTATCGGATTGGCGGATTGCGGATTGGCGGATCTTTTCGGGTGGGTATTTCTCTGTGAAGTTCTGTTACTCCGTGGCCTCTGTGTTGAAAAAACTGGCCGAAACATCTATTTTTTTTAACACAGAGGCCACAGAGATATGGAGTTGCACAGAGGGGGCAATTCTAACTTTCCGAATAATCCGCCAATCCGCAATCCGTTAATTCGCAAATGGATTAAAACTTATTCTTCCACATCATACTCTCTACCGGCTTATTGGGCTGGCCGCTGTATTTGGCGTTTCCTTTCTGGTTGTATTTGATCTCGATCTCACCTTCAACAGGGAAATAGATCAGTTGGCCGATGGGCATGCCTTTGTAAATACGTACGGGTTGCTTGCAGGAAAGTTCGAGGGTCCAGTTGCCGCAGAAACCCACATCTCCTTGACCTGCCGTAGCATGTATATCAAGCCCCAAACGGCCGGTGGATGACTTGCCTTCGAGAAAGGGAACATGGGCATGGGTTTCTGTATATTCGAGCGTAACCCCTAAATAGAAAGCATGGGGTTGTAATACAAAGCCTTCATCAGGTATTTCGAAGTATTCGATCTTATTATGTTTTTTGGCATCCAGTTCCGCATTCACATAAGTGGCCAGGGTGGAGCCGAGGTGTACATCATAGCTGTTACTGCCAAGGTCCTCACGGTTATAAGGTTCAATTTTGATCGTTCCTTTGGCCATTTCTTCGAGTATGCGCTTGTCTGTGAGGATCATTCTTACACTATTTTTGTAGGGTGAACTGCAAATAAATGCTTAGTTCTGCAATCTAATTTCTAAATTTCCGCAGTGCCGCTGTTTTATCAACAAGATATCAACGAGACCACCCGTTTGGGGGTATGGAAGATCGGAGAGGAAGAAGATTTCTTTTTGCGTTCCGTACCGTTGCAGCATGATATTACGCACCCGCACAAGCGTTTGCAGCATTTAGCAGGCAGGTACCTGCTTCGTTTTCTTTTTGCTGATTTTCCCAATGAAGAGATCGAGATCGCAGATACCCGAAAACCTTTTCTGCCCAATGAACAATACCACTTCTCTATTTCTCATTGTGGCGATTATGCGGCCGCACTGGTAAGCAGTACCGCAAGGGTTGGAATAGATATTGAAAACATAACGCCAAGGGTAGAACGGATCAGACATAAATTTTTACATCCCGATGAGTTATCATTTGCACATACCCATCATCCGGATCAATATATACCCCTGTTAACTTTACTCTGGAGCACCAAAGAAGCCATGTTCAAATGGTGGGGCAGGGGCGATGTAAATTTTAGTGAGGTATTGCGCATAAACCCTTTTGCGTTTTCAACTGAAGGGATCATTCCTGCCTTATTCACAAAAGAAGAAGTTCAGGTTCCCCTCAATGTCCATTATCAGATGCCTGAAGGATTGAGTTTAGCGTGGGTGGTGAGTAATGAATGAGTGATGGAGTGATAGCATGATAGAATGAAAATCAAATTTCCCAATTTCCCAATTCCAAAATTTCCCAATTCTCTCTCTCTTAATCATCGAAATCCTTTTTCATTTTAGGCACAAGTTTGAGGCTGGTGCCGAGGAGTTGCTTCATCTGGATCTTTACGAGTTGTCCCATGGTTTTTGCTTTATCGAAAGCATGGGTTTCGTAGTGTGCGCCGAGTTCCTGTTTTAGCTGCTCTATCTTTTCAGGTTTTGAAATGTTGTCGTTGATCATGATATCAACGATCTCTTTCATGCGGTAACGGGATGAGGCAAGCCTGAATGTCATCATCGTCCGCTCCTCTGCCTGGTATTGTTCGATGGATTCGCGGTTGAGGTGTTTGAGTACAATGTCTACAAAGGGCTTATTCTCCTTGAAGAACTGGGGCAGGTATAGATTTTTACGGCCCTCATAGGATTGCTGGTCAAAATCGATGGCACGGATGCGGTATTGCACATTCATGATATCGGGCGTGATATTCACAATAAAATTATAGGCCCGCATATCACCCAGCAGGTGAATAAAACAACGTTCATTGAACTTGACAAATTCCTTGGCCAGCCTGATCTGGTTGGTATTGGGCGCATCCAGGTAGTCTTTGATAAAGATATCACCGGGGATGCCGGGTATATGTTCTTCGATCAGGGTACTGTAGTGGGTAAAATACGACATCCTGTTAGGTGATAACAGGTGTTCAAGTTCCAGTCCATAGATTCGGCTGGCATCTGCCTGCTTGATATAATAGTGATCGTAGTTCTCGTTGAACTTATTGATGATACGGATGCGGAAGGGTTGGCTGTTACCGAAATAACAGAAATCAATACTGGCCACATCCAGGTGATCGATAAAACGCATATCACCTTTTGTTTTCAGGATCGCATAATTGCGCACCAGGTTCTCCCTTAGGAATTCCCATTCTTTAAGATCATAAGATACTTTTTCCCAGGCAGTATCATTGCCCATGGCATTCTTGATCGGCACGGTATAGGTAAAACGCTGCAGGTCCTGATAACTTACCGGCAGCGATACCTCACGTCCATATCGCAACAGGTATTCGCGCAGGCGGGCATTGACCGGGAAGATGGGTTTCTTCTTCGAAGGTTTATCCGTGTGATGCCCGGTGATGATATTGTCGAAAAGATTATTCAAGTAAAAGCGGGTCGGTTTCGTCTGTTAAAGTGAGGTTTACGTCTGTGCCTGCAATACCTTCAATGGAACCACGGATATAAGCTGCATTCAGTAAAACTTTTTCTAATTGTTTCTCACGGGCCGTCCATAATTTTTCCATGGCATCCCGTTCGCGTTGGATACTCAGTTTCATACTCATGAACCCTTCACGAATAGCTTTCCATTGTTCATTGAATTCTGCACCGGTGAGGTAATCGTAGAGCATCACCATTTTATCGCCTTTGTTCTCCTGGCTTTTTTTGGCTTCATAAACTTTTAATAAAGCATCGCGTAACAATAAGGCTACACTTTTTACTTCTGCAAATGAGCAGATATACACACCTTCTTTCTCTCCAAACCTGTCCATGTCCTTGGGAAATGCCTGTGTTACGATCACCGCCACATCCGCACCCAATGTGCGCATATCGGCTTTTAATTTTTCTATCCAGTCGTTGGAGAAATCTTTGGTCCGTTTACTTTCATAAATGATCCTGCCCGCTTCATTACCAAAACGGTTATGTACGGTCTGAATACAATCTGCTCCCCGAACGCCTTTGCCAACCGGCTCTATCTTGTCAAATGTAAAAGCAGACTGCAACATTTCTTCGAGCATCAATTCCTGCACCTCACCCTGTAACTGCATACTGCCCTGCTCGGATTTACGGCGCATTTCTTCGGCCAGTTTTTTCTGGTCGTCTAATTGTTTTTCCAGTTCCTTCATGCGTAACTGGTATTCCTGTTCTTTTAACCCGAGCCTTTCGGTTTCTTCTTTTTGCAGCTGTTCCTTTAATTTTTCACGTTCCTCCATTAACTGCCTTTGAACCGTAATCTGTAATTCTTCTTCTTTTATTTTCAGGCTTTGTTCTTTCTGCAGGAATTCCAGCTCTTTTTTACGTGCTTCTTTTAATTTTTCTTCATTATCGGCTGCATTCTGCTGCAGCATTTTTAACTGGTTCTCAAAATCAGTGGCAACCGATTTGCGGATGGATTCCTGCAGTTCAGCCTGGAGTTTCTTTTTTTCTGCTTCTATCTGCTTACGTGTCTCCTCATCTTTGGCAGATAATTGCTGTAAAAGAGAGCTCTCTTTTTGTTTGAATTCCTCATCTTTCTTTTTCTGCCAGTCCTGCATCTGCGCACGCAGTTTGGTCTGCAGTTCTTCCCGGATAGATTCACCAGGTTCAAACTGGTGACTGCAATTGGGACAGGTTATGATAAAATCAGCCATGAATATTTTTTTACAAATTAAGCTTAAGGCGGCGAAAATAAAAACCCGACTTAGCTTAAGTCGGGTTTATTATGTGCGGAAGAGGAGATTCGAACTCCCACGCCCGGTAAAAGGCGCTACCACCTCAAAGTAGTGCGTCTACCAATTTCGCCACCTCCGCATTGAGAGCTGCAAAGTAAAGGAAAAACAATCAAATATTGAACCCTTCTGCTTTGCTAAAATTGATTGGGAATAATTTTACATTCTTTCAGGAACCCTGATTCCCAGAACCGTCATCCCGTTTTTAATTACCCGGGCAGTTAATTGTGCCAGCTGCAACCGTAATGCTTTTTTCTCCTCATTTTCTGCATTGCCAATTGAGTGTTCTGCATAAAACGAATTAAATATTTTAGCCAGATTAAATATGTAGATAGCCACTTTGGATGGATCGTGGTCTGTAGCGGCATCCTGTAATACGGTTGGGAACATTTCGAGGTGGATGGAAAGTTCTTTCTCCAGAGGCAGAAGCGTTTGGGGTTTGGCGTTTGGAGTTTGGGGTTGTTCTTCGGCTGAGGCTTTCCTTAAAATGCTTTTTATTCTTGCATGGGTATATTGGATAAAAGGGCCGGTGAAGCCGTGAAAATCGATACTTTCTTCGGGGTTGAAGACCATTTTCTTTTTGGGGTCAACACGGAGTAAGAAAAATTTCAAAGCACCCAGGCCAATGGTATCATAGAGTTCGGTGAGTTCTTCCGGGGTGAAATCTTTTACCTTACCGAGTTCTTCTGTTTTCTGTTTGGCAATATTCACCATTTCTTCCACCAGGTCATCCGCATCTACAACGGTTCCTTCACGGCTCTTCATTTTACCGGTTGGTAATTCCACCATGCCGTAACTTAAATGATAGATGCCATCCGCCGAAGGGAGTCCCAGTTTCTGGCAGATCAGTTTCAATACTTTAAAATGATAGTTTTGTTCATCGCCTACCACATAAATACTTTGGCCTGCGTTGAATTCTTTTTGTTTTTGTTCGGCCAGACCAATATCCTGTGTGATGTAAACAGATGTGCCGTCTTTTCTTCTTACCAATTTTTCATCCAACCCGTCAGCCGTCAGATCGATCCATACACTGCCATCTTCTTTTTGATAGAAGACACCTTTCTCAAGACCGGTGGTTACCAGGTCTTTTCCTAAAAGATAGGTGCTGCTTTCGTAATAGGTCTTATCAAAATCACTGCCGATCCTTTTATAAGTGGCATCAAACCCCGCATATACCCAGCTGTTCATGTTCTGCCAGAGTTCTTTCACTTCGGGCTTTCCGGCTTCCCAGTCGAGCAGCATTTGCTGCGCGGCTTTCATGATAGGGGCTTCTTTCTCTGCCAGTTCCTCCGGTATATTCTTATCCGTTAATTCTTTGATCTGTCTTTTATATTCGTCATTGAACTTCACATAATAATCGCCAACAAAATGATCTCCCTTGGTATTTGTGCTGGCAGGTGTTGCCCCATTTGCATACATCTGCCAGGCGATCATACTTTTACAGATATGAATGCCCCGGTCGTTTACAATACAGGTCTTGGCCACATCATACCCATTGGCTTTGAGGATCTCGGCGATACTTCTTCCCAGAAAATTATTTCTTAAGTGGCCAAGGTGTAAAGGTTTGTTGGTATTGGGGGAGGAGTACTCAACCATCACACGTTGGTTGTTGGCAGCGGCATAACCGAACTGTGTGTTTGCAAATGCATTCGAAACAAACTGCAACCAATAACTATCTGTAATGCTCAGGTTCAGGAAACCTTTGATCACATTATAAGAAGTGAACAGATCCGGATTTTGTGCAAGAATGGTATCACCCAGTTCCTGTCCGAGCGCATCGGGCGATTTCTTCAATTGTTTTACAAAGGCAAACAAAACAACCGTATAATCGCCGTCAAATTCGGGTTTGGTGGCATTTACCAGGATCTCCCGGCTGGGCAGGTTGATGCCATATAAGTGACTGATAGCCTTAACAGTTGCTTCCTTTATCTGTGTAACCACGCTCATATTCTTAACATTTTCGGCTGGCAAAAGTAACCAATTATGCCCTACCTTCGCTGCAACTTATGCGAAAACTGCATGACCAGTTACGGAGACTCATATTAGGAATGGTTGATCTTTTTTATCCGCTGTTCCGACGGGTGATGCCTTTGCAAACCTTTCGCTATGCTGCCTGCGGCGGATTTAATACGGTTCTGGATATCTCACTTTTCTTTGTTTCCTACAATTTCATCCTGAAAAAAGAAGCGGTGCACCTGGGCTTTTTAACAATCGGCCCCCATATTGCAGCTTTTCTGATCGGGTTTACGATTACTTTTCCTATCGGGTTTTACCTGAGCCGTTACGTAGTTTTCCAGGAAACAACGGTGGGTAAACGGAGACAATTGCGGAAATATTTTACTGTGGTCTTAGGTTGTCTTTTCCTGAATTATGGTTTCCTGAAATTATTTGTGGATGTGTTTGGCTGGTACCCAACTCCTTCCAAATTGCTGACAACCGTATTTGTTGTGGCCTTCAGTTATCTCTCTCAGAAGAATTATACATTCAAACCGGCTGCCCAGGCTGAAGGATAGTTTATTCCTCAGGGTTGATATAAAACATCAACGTAGCCAATCCGGTTTTTTCTGCATGAACAATTTTGAATTCATGTTCGCCTTTGCTTAAACGGATCAGTTTGCGGTGATGGGTGTCTTCATCATTTTCTGTGTAACTGGCATCCCATGCATTGATCACTTCCTTCCCATCAATAAAGAGTTTTGCAAAATCATCTGCCGTGATCCCTATGCGGTAGTTGCCTTCTTTCAGGTTCATTTTGGTAATGGCTACGGTAGCAAAAGAATCTGCCGGTAGATTCTTTCCGATCGCTCCCCACCAGGTATAATCAATTTTATCAGTAACAGATGTATAAACCGGTTGTTGATCGAACAACTGGATGAAATTAGTAAAATCTTTTGCCGGATCATGTTCTCCATCCCACTTGAACCATTTTACATCCCATTTCGCTCCTGGATGAAAGGATCGGTACTCAAATTGTGTGTCGCCTGTTGACAGTTTGCCGAACTGATCCCGGTAAGACGGGCCGCTATAATGTAACTGAATACCTTGTTGCTGCTGCGTAGTGTCGGGTTTTGCAATGATCCTTGATGGAAAACTATCGGCTCCTTTGCTTATGAGCTCAAAACCATTTAATTGGTTGATACGCCAATTGCCTTTAGGCCCCAGTATTTCAAAATGATAGAGACCGGCTTTATCAATATCTTTCAGCCAAACCAATGGGTATCTAAAATCATAAGGCCCCCATTCAGTGATCCGCATTTCATTTTTTGCCTGCGGCACAGTTACAGTAGGTAAAGAAGTAGCTTTTACTTTTTGCAAACGATCATCTTTATTATAATCCATATCGAGTATCGTACCCTCACGGGACGTGTCAACATTGTCCCAACGCTCACCCAGTACCAGATTCTGGTTTACCATCAGTTTGGTATTGCCGCTGAATACAACGGTATCAGTACCCATGATATCAAAGGCAATATTGTTGGATGTAAACCGGTTGGCAGCTATCCAGTAATTGCGGCTTTCGGT
>CBHRAM010000054.1:0-13515 GCA_966076165.1 uncultured Chitinophagaceae bacterium | reverse complement strand
AATTGGAATAGCAATACCTTTATCATTCACTACTGCATATAACTGGTTAAGGTTTCTATATCCAACATTCAGGATCTGCGTATACACCACACCACAACAATAGCCTTTAATAATATCGGGGATATTGAATATCTGGTCTATTTGTTTGGTACTTGGCAAACTGGGGTCGCCATCATAAAAGGTAACGGGTGTTCCCGCAGGAATATCTGCGTAGCCAAAATTACAGATGTAAAAACCTACCCGCACTTTGGTCTCCTGGTAACAGTTTGTATTGGTGATGGAGATAAAAGCATCCTGTGTGGGATCCTGAACAAAGAAAAAATCCTGGGTATTATCAGAACATGTTCCATTTGTTGCTGTAAGCTTTATTATATAGTTACCCGGAGCGGGGAACACATAATTCAAATCTTCGGGGTTAGCGCCAGCGGCATTACTGGTAATTGTTTGTGTGCTCGAAATCGAGGAATTAAATGGGGTGTAAATAGAAGTCCATTGATAAGTTGTACCGGAAGGTGCGTAAGAATCATTCTTAAACAGGATCGTATCTACCATGATACCTGTTTTAGAAGCTATATTTCTTTTGTTGTCAAAAAATCTTGCTGTAACGCCACAGGTAACAATCACATAATCGGTATAGGTAGAAAAACAACCTGCATTATTAAATGCTTTAAGCGATACTTTATACTTATTAGCTGAAGGAAAGGTATAACTGAAACTGGAGCTATTACCGGCCTGTATCACATTATTTATTGACCATTGATAATTGGCTAACCCACTATTAGCGGTAAATGTTACCGTTTCACCGGTTTTAGGATAAGGTTGAGAAGTTCTTGTGAACAAAGCAGAAATAGTTTCGCTACAAGGGCTGGAGATTGCATCTGAAGGACCTCCATTTGGCCAAAGCCCGGGCCGAAGTGTTTGAATTGCGGCTCTCATTCGATCAGCCTGTCCTTGCGTGAACTGGTTGCTGCAAGGAGTATTCCCATAATCCATAAAATTAGCAATAGGATCTGGCACATCTTTATTGAAAAACCCGTTTGAGTAATTAGACAAGGTATCGGTAGTGCAGGTATTACTCGGTTTATCACAGGAAGTTGATGATGATTGGCTACCATCCGGTGGTGTATCGCAAACCTTATCTCCATCAGTAGTACAATTATTATTAGTACAGCCACCTTCAAACGTATGGTAAAGGCCAAGATAATGGCCCATTTCATGCGCAAGCACCACACCGAAGTTGGGTACAACAATTCCATCCCTTGCAGATGTATTACCAGTTGGCAAGGTAGCGTAGCCCCCTACCCTCGTTCTTGTCCAGATCCCGCAACTGAAATTGGCAGTTATCTCTCCAACAATATTTTTAACCAGCCAGATATTAATATAACGCTTGGGATCCCACTGAATAAGATTTTTCATTCGATCATCTTCATTATTCATGTTCATATCGGTTCCGTAGAACGAGGTAACCCGGTTAATCCCGGTTGTAATGCCACCCAATGAATCTCTTTTAGCCAATACGAACTGAATTCTTGTATCAGCGCCGGTACTGGACGCGTAATTACCGGATTTACTGAACGCTTCATTCAGGTCTTTTATCCCATTGGCAACATCGGCATCAGTAATTGAATTTGGGTTGGGATTGATAATATGTACCACAACCGGTAATGTAAAAATGGGATCGTTAGGGCCATTTACATGTTTCTGAATAGCCTCATTCATTTTCCGCTCGTGTTCAACGAAGTCGACACTTTTTCGCATTTCTTTAATCAGGATATCAATCCCGCAGTTCACCTGCAAAGCATAGGGTAAGGTAAGGGCAGAATCTACATAACGGGATGCGGGCCGCTCCTGGCTTAGAACAGCCAGGGGAATCCAAAAAAACAACCCTGCTATAACCTGAACCAGTATTTTATTACGCATGTAACCCTTTTAAAACCCGAAATAATTGTAACAGGGGGAGATCTAAACAGGTGTAAAATAATCGTTTTTCCCGACCGATTACCTTTTTACCCGGTTCATTCCTGCTTTAGTAAGGAGACCCTGCCCCGGTGCTATGCTGCCTGATGCATGGGCAAGGCCGAAATCTCCTGCAGGCATCTATTACTGACCGGCAACCACCGGATCAGCCTGTAGTATCTCTACTAGCATTAACCGCAGGGTGCATCTATGCATATTCGCTTGCTCAGTCTATCGGAAAGGGATAGGTCGCTTTATAGCTTTATAGTGTCAAAATATTTACCATTTAATATTCATTTTATGATCAAAGCTCCTATCCCCGCAAACGACAAGCTAAGAGTTCAGGATCTATACGAACTGGGCATTCTGGATACGCCTGAAGAAGATGAATTTACCGATATCGTGGAACTGGCTTCCAGGATCTGCAAAACACCTATTTCCCTGATCTCGCTGGTAGATTATTCACGCCAATGGTTCAAATCTAAAGTGGGTGTTACCGCAACGGAAACTCCCAGGGATATTTCTTTTTGCGGTCATGCGATCGTGATGGACAATGATTTTTTTGAAGTGCCCGATGCCATGAAAGACATCCGCTTTCTTGACAACCCGCTGGTTACAGGAGAACCTAATATCCGTTATTATGCCGGCGTGCAACTGGTCAGTAAAAAAGGTTTCCGCATAGGCATGCTATGTGTGAACGATACAAAGCCTAATAAGCTTACAGAGGAACAGATCTTTGCGCTGAGGGTATTGGGCAACCATGTAGCTAAACTGCTCGACCTGCGCATCACTAAAAAACAGTCCGAAGAGAAAAGTAAAAAGATCCAATCGCAGAATGAGGTATTACAGCGGATGTTATCCATTATCGCGCATGATGTAAGAGGCCCGATCGGTTCCCTGAAACAGATCTTTGAACTGAGCGAAGCTAACCTGCTGGATGAGGTTTCTAAAAAGGAATTATTGAATTTATCCAAATTTCAGATCGACAATATATTGGTATTGCTGAATAACCTGGTAGAATGGGGCAAGATCAAAATTGAAGAAAAGAAAACAGGTTATGTTCCGGTGAAAATAAAACCGGCTATTGATCATGAACTGACCAATATTTCACTCGCCGCCTCCCTTAAAAATAATCAGTTGGTGAACCTGGTTGACGAAGCTATTGCCTTACGAATAGATGCGGATATGCTGCAGTTCATCATACGCAACCTGCTCACCAATGCCAATAAGTTCACCAATGAAGGAAAGATCGTGATCTATTCAGATCTGGATAAACAGTTCCTCAAACTGATTGTAAATGATACAGGTATTGGTATGACAAATCTGATGATCGACAACCTGCTTCAAAACAACAATCTCACAACCACACCCGGCACCAATAATGAGAAAGGGAGTGGTATCGGGTTCAAACTTATTAAAGAGTTCATGGAGAATATCGGTGGCAAGATCGATGTGAGCAGTGAAGTGGGCAAAGGCACATCTGTTACACTCTATTTCCCGGTCATACAAACAAAAAACGAATGAAATAATACAGGTTTATAGGTTGTAAGCAAAACCGGCTTGAAATGATCCATAAGTTTGCATCAAATCAGGCCGGTTTCATTATACGTGTAAGTGTTTACTTGAATGTAAACGCAAATGAAAGAATATCTGAATACAGATCGGTTGATTGTGTATAGTGGCCGGACCGGATCTCCATAGAACTGATATGCTCTGTAAAAATTCCTTTTGGCGGAGCCAGGTGCACACCAACCCCCATAAACTGGCTGTTCAATGCCGACAGTGAATAATTACTGGAATAATATTGATCACTTGCTTTATGCACGCCATACGCAGCAAAATATTTGGAGGCTGTTTGCGTATAATACCGATAGAAAGGTGATACTGAGAAGAAGGCATTCAGCTTCACCGGCACTTCCAGTTCTGCCGTGTGTGAAGTAATCCCCCAATCATCCTGGTAATAACGGTAATAAGTACGGAAGATCACATTATCACCCATAAAATAATTCAGGCGTAACCCAACCGGTAATTTATTTCGTGATGATGGCAGGTTTTCTACATGCACGGTTCCATCCGTAAAATAGACACGGTGAAAAGGAAGTCCGAGATAACCGTTTTGTGCCACCAGGTCAACATTCACACTGGCCTGTAATTCTTTGTTGATCACCTGCGAATAAGATAGAGAAGCCGTGTACGTATTTCTGGCACTTGATGGAATGGAATATCCTTTGGAATTACTGCCTGCCCCTCCCAATGCAACGGTTCTGCCACTGGCTGTTGTGTAATACGTTGTTCCGGAACTAACAGTAGTTGTGGTGCCGGGAACCAGTTCTGATGGATAGATCATTTTTACCTGGTCAAAGAAACCGGAAACCTTTGCACTCAATTCACTGTTAGGATTGAATTTCTTAGTTGCGTGCACATCCAGTCCGATAGATTTATAATTATACTCTGAAGAGTAATAGGTACCGATACCAAATGCATTCCCATTCTCTTTTTCCATGGTCCAGTTGATGGAAGGATATAAACGAGTGCCCTGTGTAGAAGAAGCCCCTGTTTTAGATACATAGGCAGAGGAGGCTGCGGTATGATGATCGAAACCCATTTCCAGGCTCAGGGTATGTTTGTTATGATCGGGGTCCCAGCCTACCAATTTTAATTCAAGCCCATTGGAAAGATCCACTACATGTTCGTTACCGATACCTCCGGTAACTGCTGAATGTTTTCCTTCCTGTTTATAATAACTCGAAACCAGGTTGATCTCCTGGACTTGTAAGGGTTTGGCACTGTAAACGGTGGTATCCTGTTTTGTATTCTGTGAAAAAGCATTCAGAAAAAGCAGGTACAGGCCTATGACGGTTAAACTTAATTTCTTCATAGATGATTAATGAGAGAATGAGTGAATGAGAGGATGACTGAATGATAGAATGGGTTAGTTACAACCGCATCCACCACCGGTTTTGCCTCCGTTTGCGCCGGCAGAGCCTTCGCGGTAGTTTTGGAAATTCAATTCATTCTTCTGGCTTTTACGGCTCGAGAGAACCATATCGGCATCATTGAGCTTATTCTTCTGGTATTCTTTCACATGTACACAGGAACTCAGCGAGAGAACACTGCCGGCGAGAACGGCTACGGGGGTTATCAGTTTTTTATTCATGGGTTGGGTTTATGTAAAATGTAAATTCTTTGTGGTATGGATCACATCGTTATCGTCTATTACAATCGCTTCAATATCTTTTATCTGGTTGATCATATCCAGTCCGGCCTTGATCCCCATGATCGTTACCGGTGTCGCCATCGCATCCGCAATTTCTGCATTGGGAGAAATAATGGTCACACTCTTGATCCCTCTTACGGGCAACCCTGTATGTGGATCGATGGTATGTGAATATTTCACACCGTTGATCAACACAAATTTTTCATAATTACCCGAAGTGGCCACGGCCACATCCGTCACATTCATATACGAAAAGATCTTCCCGGCAAAATTGGGGTTCACAATACCAATGGTCCAGGGTGTGCCATCGGGCTGGTAGCCCCATGCCGTAAGATCACCGGAAGCATTCACGATCCCGCTTGTTACTCCGGCTTCTTTTAAAACCCTTTTGGCCATTTCTGCTGCATACCCCTTTCCTATTCCACCAAAACCAATACGCATGCCTTTCTCTTTCAGAAAGACCGTCATCTGTTCTTCGTTCAGGATAATATTGCGGTAGTTAATAAGCCGCACCATCTGCTTAGCCGTTTTGGCATCGGGCAGGCTGGTCATATTTGCATCAAAATTCCAAAGGCGTTTATCAACCGATCCATAACTGATATCAAATGCCCCTTGTGTGATATGGGAAATGCGGAGAGAACGTTGTATCAAACGAAAAGTTTCTTCACAGACTTTTACGGGTGCAATACCGGCCGACCGGTTGATCAGGTTGGTCTCACTGTTCTCATCATAGGTGGTGAGCAGTTTCTCTATCCGCCTGATCTCATCAACCGCTTTGGCGATCATGGTATGAGCCCAGGCTTCATCTGGTCCCACCACACTGATCTCAAAATGGTTACCCATCAGGCGCATGCCTTCCTTAAAAATGGTGTCTGTGTTTGTTGCTTCCTTCATGTGCAGGGTGCTAAACCGGAAATAGTTGTTTCACTAACTATTATTCCTTTTATATAGATTACACTAAGGAAACGCATACCAACTTAAACGCTGCTTAAAATCGATCTTTTTACTTTTTATTATGATATGGGTACATCCTTTGATGTATGATCTATCGTTTTAAGAGGGTTGATCAGCAATTATATAATATAAATATTATTGATAATATATTTATTTCCGGGAAGTTTCCTCACTCATTGAATTGTTAAAACCGCCGGTACCAAACGCAGATGGATCGCTTTTTAAGTGTGATTAGCATCATTTCTGTAACTTTACAACAGGCGAGATCCTGATTCACAGGAGCCGCTTTATTTTTATGATCAAACAACTATTCATTTTAGCGGGGTTTCTTTTGACAGGTGTTTTTTGTCTTGCACAGAAAAAGACCAATACTACTCCCCCCGCTAGCCCGGCCAGATCCACCGTTAATGCCACTACCAATTCTTTCGAAAGCACCCTGGTTACCGGTAATCTGAACTTTATCAAAACCTTTCAGCCAGGCGATGGCAAGGATTTTGTGGCAGTCTACAGCCTTGCCAAAACCGATGACGCTTCCTTCAATAACCGTAAGCCTATACAGATCTCTTTGTCGAGACAGTCTTTTGATTCTGTTTTTACCAAGACAAGTTCCGATCTTGCCGCCAAATGGAACCAGCTGAACAAATACATTGAAAGCAATAAGATCTTACTCTCCGAAGAAAAAGGCTGGATGAATGTGATCAGTTATTTCAATGGCCTCTAGCAGTTATCACTCTTTTCACCGCAGAGAACATGAGAGGCAGAGTTAACTGCAGAGTATCCCTGCTTTATTTATAAATACCTTTTTGAATAGCCGGCCGATGCCGGCTTTTTTCATCGGAAGTACCCTTGACATCAACTAAAATGCATTTGTATGGGTCAGCAGGGAATGAATTAATTAAGTATATTGTATTCCCGTTTGATCTGATACTAAAACTGTATGACTCCTTTCGCGTGGCGATACATCAAACTGCTGTTGGTCCATGCCTGTAGTCTTGTCTCAGTCATAGCTTTCTCTCAATGCCCCCCCAATATTGGTTTTGAAGCCGGCAATTTCGATCACTGGGAATGCAGTATCGGTTCTATCAGTGCATCCAACGGGGTGATCTCACTCAACACTTCAGGCCCTGTTTTTGGCCGCCATACTTTATTACAAAATACAACCCCGCAGGCCCGTGATCAATACGGTGATTTCCCGATCAACTGCCCAAACGGAAGTGGTTATTCCATTCAATTGGGTAACAGCGGTACCGGCAGACAGGCCGAACAGGTGAGTTATACGTTTACCATTCCTGATAACCAGAATAACTATAGCATTATCTATAATTATGCGGTGGTGTTTCAAAACCCGAGTCATGCAGAATGGGAACAACCCAAGTTCACTGCCAATGTTTTTGACGTAACCAATAATACCTATATCGGCTGCAGTTCCTTTTCCTATGCAGCATCGGCCAACCTGCCCGGCTTTAAACAATCTGTAAATAGGGATAGCATTTTTTATAAACCATGGACACCGGTAACCATCAAGCTATCCGGTTATGCGGGCCGTACCATACGAATAGAATTTACCACCAACGATTGTACAAGGGGCGGGCATTTTGGCTATGCCTATGTAGATGTGAACGAAAACTGCTCCTCACCTATCTCAGGTAATGTGCATTGTATCAAAGACAGTATACAAACCTTAACCGCACCTTTTGGATTTGCCGGCTACCGTTGGTTCAATGCCGATTTTTCAAAAGTGTTGAGTACGGATCAAACCTTAACCCTTGCGCCACCTCCCGCAGCAGGAACTATTTTTGCAGTGGAAGTAACCCCTTTCCAGGATCAGGGATGTATAGACACCGTATATACCACCATTGCCGCTTCTGACGAAGTATTGGATCTCCGAGTACCTACCGGAACCATTGTTACCTGTATATCCAACCCGGTAGATCTTACGGCTGGTTTCATAACGGCGGGAAGCTCGGGAGGACTTAGCCTGTCCTATTACATCGACCCCACACAAATTAATTACCTGGCCACACCCAAACTCGTAACGGCCAGTGGTGTTTATTATATCAAGGCAGTAAACAGTGTGGGTTGCACCATAATGAAACCGGTAACCCTGCAGATAGCAGATTATCCGGTGTTGACCATTGTTGATCCACCCATGATCACCCGGCCTTATACAGTAGACCTGCTATCGGCTATTACTGGAAGCACAAACGGGCTCAGCTTTACCTACTGGGTAGATTCACTGGCTACGATCCCTTTAAGAAACCCACACGCGATCGAAAAAACAGGGCGCTATTTTATTAAGGTCACGAATGAAGGCAACTGTTCACTTGTATACGGTGTGAATGCCACCATTAATGAAGCCATTATTGCTCCCCCCAATGCTTTCTCACCCAATGCAGATGGTGTACATGACCTGTGGGAGATTGCCTTACTCGATCTTTATCCGGAATGTGTGGTTGAGATCTATAACCGGCTGGGGCAATTATTATTCCGCTCCGTTGGTTACCTGAAACCATGGGATGGCAGATACAATGGGATTGATCTGCCGGTAGCCACCTATTATTATGTGATCAAGCCCCGCAAAGACCTGAAAGCGATCGGCGGCAGCGTTACCATTGTGAGGTAAGCTTGTTGAAGCTGTTTGTGTACATTCGCGTACAAACATCATCTTATTTAAACCGGCTATATGGATGTAAAAATGGAAGCGAGCTGGAAAGAAGTGCTGAAGCATGAGTTTTCCAAACCGTATTTCTTGCAGGTGGTCGCTTACCTGAAAACGGAGAAAGCCACCGGTGCGGTGGTGTACCCGCCCGGCTCACTTATTTTTAATGCATTCAATACAACGCCGTTTGATAAGGTGAAAGTGGTGATCCTGGGGCAGGATCCTTATCATGGCCCGGGACAGGCGCATGGTTTAAGTTTTTCTGTGCCTGATGGTGTTCCACCTCCACCTTCACTGGTGAATATTTATAAAGAACTGAATAAAGATCTCGGTTTGCCCATCCCCAAGACCGGTAACCTTACCAAATGGGCAGAGCAGGGTGTGTTCTTATTGAATGCAATGCTAACCGTAAGGGCCAACGAGCCGGCAAGTCACCAAAAGATCGGCTGGATGGATTTTACCGATGCGGTGATCCGGAAAATATCTGATGAAAAACAAGGGGTCGTGTTTTTATTGTGGGGAAGATTTGCACAGGATAAACAGGTATTGATCGATGAGACCAAACACCATGTATTAAAAGCCGCACACCCTTCTCCGTTCAGTGCAGATAAGGGATTTTATGGGTGTAAGCATTTTAGTAAGACGAATGAATTTTTGAAAAAACAGAACAAGACGGAAATAAACTGGGATCCGAGCTAACCACCCCCCAGCCCCCTGAAGGGGGAGTTACAATAGTTTACTAACTTATTTACTACTGATATATCAATGAATACTTCTAACAAGATAAACAATAACAAAGCCCCTTTAGGGGTTGGGGTGATTGCGGTTGAGGTTTTTGCGCGTGTATGGGCTTTGTGGGCTTTGATCTTATTTATCGCTACACTGTTGATCGCGATCATTATTTATATCCCTTGTTTTTTTCTGGAAGATCCGGCCAAAGCAAGATGGCATCGTTTGGTTTCAAGGTGGTGGATGACGGTTTACCTGAACCTGATCGGCTGCCCGATTTTTACTACCGGAAAAGAGAACTTCAAAAAAGGCACCAACTATATTGTTGTGTGTAACCATAACAGCCTGATGGATGTGCCGGTGAGTACACCGTTCATGCCAAGGGCCAATAAGACCATTGCGAAAAAAAGTTTTACAAAGATCCCCATCTTTGGATGGATCTATACATTCGGGAGTGTGCTGGTTGACAGGAACAGTGATGCCAGCAGAAGAAAAAGTTATGATGAGATGAAACGCATGCTGGCCATAGGACTGGATATGCTGATCTATCCTGAAGGCACCCGCAACCGTACCAATGATCCTTTAAAGAAATTCTACGACGGGGCTTTCCGTCTAGCGGTTGATACGGGAAAACCGATCTTGCCCGTGGTACTTTTTCATACCAAAAAAGTATTACCTGCCAATAAATTCTTCTACCTCATTCCGCATAAACTCGAAATGCATTTTTTGCCGGCGATCGATTCCACGCAATACAGTGCAGAAGAGTTGAAAGAAAAGATCTTCAGGATCATGTGGGATCATTATTCCCAATACGATCATCAATAACTGGAGAAGGTACGACTCCGGTTGATCTTCAGGTCGCGCAGGATACCTGACTTAGGACTGATCATGATATTGAAGGAGCGGTATAGACCGATCGGTGTAACATTGATAGATAACTGCCAGCAATGCATTTCACGGGTGATAAACGTACTGATCTGATTGATCTGGTTCTTTGATACATCATAATATCCCGTACCGCCTACTTTCCATTTAGGGGTGAGACTGAAATCGCCGGTAAAGTTGAGCGAAGAAAAAGTCTGTGTTTCAAATCCGGAATAATCTGATTTCAGGATCCTTGTAAAATTCAGGGAATAAGACAGGTTGATATTCCATGGAATATTAAAATCTGTGAACTCAGCAGGATTGGCACGGGCATATTGTAACTGGCGCTGTTGCTCATCAGGCGTCATAAAAGGATCCACGGGCATCTCTCTTGTTTTATCATCCTTACCATCTTTTGATTTGCTTTTGAAAGAGGTGGAAATCGCGAGGTTACCACCGGTGATCCTTCCGAATTTAAATCTTGCCGGATCCCACAAAATAGTTTTGATACGGTATCCTTTACTGTCAACATTGTAAGGATCAAGATTGGCAGATGCCGTGATGTTCACTTTATCAAACAAAGTACTTCTTGCATAGATTGAAAAGTTGCCCAGTTGAAAACTATCAGCCATCAGGTTGTAAGAAGAGTTGAAACCAAAACCTTCCAGGATCTTGATCTTTTTACCGGGTTGTTTTACGGTTGTATCATTCTTATCACGCACTTTCATCTCCAGCAGGTTATCGATCCCAAACCCGATACCGCCAAAAGCTCCTTCCGAGAAGGATCCGATCACACCTCCATCAAATTGTGAGAAACGAACATAATGCCCGCTGGTATCCACCTTGGTGGAATAATAATATTTAGCGGCAAAATCCGGTTTGTAACTAAGTGTGATCGTTGGCCTGATCTCATGACGGATAGCCATCAGTTTATGGCCCGGTTTAAAATTATAGGTACCGAATATCCTCGTATTGATCCCCAAACCAAAACTCATTTGCCTTGCCGAATAAAATCCTTTTTGTACCGAAGTGTCAACCCGCTCTTTCAGGTCGTTCCATTTTTTGAAATTCCTTTGCCCATACCAACGTTCTTCATAAGATACACTGGGTGCAATATTCAAAGGGCCGAGTTGGGGTAAGGATAAAGTGATCGGCACATTATGTACCGCACCCCACTGCACCGTATCCATCAACCGTTTAAAATTGAAGGCAGTATCATAAAATGATAACTGGTTCTGGAAATTACCGCTATACCCTACCCCTATTTTTTCCCACCATTTTCCTGCCCCTACCTGTTCCTTGGGCTGAAAAGGATACATGGTAACTACGTTGAAATTAGCAGTAGGCAGATTCAGGTTTACCAAACGGGAGATACTGTTCTGGTTATGGTTAATATTCAGAGACAAATTGAATTTCCCTCTCCAGTCCTTCGAATAGTTGATAGACGAACTCAACTGGTTCTGGTAATTCTGCATAGGGTTATTCAGCAAATACTGGTTGAATTTGGTGCTACCGAAATTTACATTCGCAGAAAAATTGGTTCCGGGCCTTGCACGGTTATCGCGGCTATGGCTCCAGTTGATCATATAAGATTTGGAAGTTGTAAACTCATCTTCCGTTGCACCACCCCTGTTCAATGCCCTTGTGCTCTGAAAAGTAACATTCAGGTTTCCGGTATACTTATATCGTTTGATGTATTTGGAATTGAGGTTCAGGTTCCAGCCACCATAAGAATACAGGTTGGTGCGCATGGTAATATCTGCATTATCGTTGAGTACCTTATAATAACCCAATCCTTCCAATCCCAAACCATAATCCTCGCTTGAGGCAAACGCAGGAAGCAATACACCCGAATGCCTGGCCTGGTTCAAAGGAAAGATACCAAAGGGAATAAAGATCATCGGAATGGGTACAGATTCTATTTCCGGATAGACCCTTCCGGTCACCCCCAGTTTGTTGTTCACGATCTTCATCCTTCTGGTACGGAACGCAAAGTGTGGGGTGTCGAGGTTACAGGTGGTGAAACGGGCATCACGGGCAAAGATCTCATCCGCATTGATTTTTTTCAGTGAGCGGGCATTCAGAAAGATCTCACCCTCCTGCAAAAAAGTATTCTTGATCAAACCCTTGCCGGTTTTCGTATTATAGGCGATCGAATCACTCACGGTAGTCATATCTCCCTGCTTGAACTGGGGCTTTGCCATAGGGTTACCGCTACTGTCCAATGCCCCATAGGCTTTTATCACAGAAGTCTGCTGGTCAAAATCGATAATGGCGGCTTCCAGGTTCAGGTCCTTATAATCGGTCTTGGCCTTGCCGTACAATTTGAGCTGTTTGGTATCAACGATCAATACCCCCGAATCTTCTGCTGCATATTTAACAACGGCGTCTACCGAGTCTTTCGACATCATGATCGAATCCACATGCACCACAGAATCGGGCAGCGGTTTACCACTTGAATCGAGCAGTACCGGTTTTGCAGGGGCCTGTTTTGTGGTATCCTTTGGGGTTTTCGGGGGAATGGTATCTGAAACAGCTGTCTGGGTTGCCAATTGATCAACCCTGCGCACCTGCGCGTTCACATAAAACGTTAATATGAGCAAATAAGCCGCTACAACAATAGCCAGGGTCGTTTTTGCGTTAATTTTGCGGAGTATACTCATGTTTCAGCGACAAAAATACGGCCTTAGCTGTGTAAAAGCTATTTCAGGCAAAATCCTTTAACGAAATGATATGATGAAGAGAAAATATGCTGCTTTGGTTTTGTTAAGTTTGGTAAGCCTTTGCCTGTTCTCATTCAATCCGGATACAAAAAAACCTTTACAGAAGCAGGCACTCAAAAAGATCATTATCGATCCCGGCCATGGAGGAACCGATAGGGGAGCTTCGGGCAAATATTCGCATGAGAGCGAAATAGCATTGGCGATCTCCTTAAAGCTCGACAGCATGCTTAGGGAAGAAATGCCGGATGTAGAAACCTATATGACCCGCCGTACTGATGTGTTTGACCCTGTTACCCGTAAAGCTCAGATAGCCAACCGCGAAAAAGGGGATCTTTTTGTTTGTATACACGTAAATGAAGGTGGCGGCCCGCAAAAACACAGCGAATTCATAGGATACAAGGAAGAGACACGCT
>CBHRAM010000053.1:0-13675 GCA_966076165.1 uncultured Chitinophagaceae bacterium | reverse complement strand
AGGTCCGGAAAGGCAAATCATTCTCAATAAAATCCGCTTCTTTTTTGGATAATGTAAAACTTGTAATTGTCTCAGAAAATTGTCATAAAAATATTACGGTAATAATTCCCTCATCTATCGTATTTTCATTTGCTAGTGCTTTAAACGACAATGCATTAGAGATTTTTATCTATGAGAGTTCCGGGGATTCTGTTTGCCATTTTGTTCGTTTGCCTTGGGCAACTGTATGGGCAGCGCCAGAAACCGGATACCCTGTCAAAAAACCGCATTTCATCCGCTGCTAATAGTCCTGTCAGCGATCCCAAGATCCAGTTACAACAGCAATTATTGATGGGCAGGAAGCAACAGCTCGAAGTAAACCGGCAGGAACAGCAAAAGATCCTTCTTGAAAAACAGAAAGCGGAACTGGTTGAAAAAGAAAAACAGTTGCTTCAGTTGAGGGTGCAAAAGAAACAGAATGAACTGGAACAGGATCGTAAGACCCAGGCGCAGATCTTACAAAAGAACCAGCTGGAAGCCCGTGTACTGCAGGCGCAAAAAGACAAACAGATCAATACACAACAGATAGAGATCAGCAATAACCGTAAATGGAATCTGGTACTGTTGATCGGTTTTATTGTTGTGGCATCCTTTGCTGTGATCGTGTATTATAGCCAGCGGAGAACCAAACGGCTGAATGCGGTGATCTCTCAGCAAAGAAACGAATTGGAACAGATGGGAATGGTAAAAGACACCATCCTGGGTGTGGTGAGTCATGATATGCGTGCCCCCGTCAACACCCTTCTTTCATTTACCGAACTGATCAAAGCCGGTTATATCTCCCCTGAAAAACTGGAGCTCTATCTTGATCAGATCAATATTACCCTTAACCATACTTCTTCATTAATGAATAACCTGCTCAACTGGGCCGCCAGCCAGATGCAGGGTTTTAAAACCGTGATCTCAAAGGTAGATGCGGGGGTAATTACAGAAAATCTGCGTGAGTCTTTTTTGGACCGGATCGACAATAAAAAAATCCTGTTCAGTAATGAAATTGCGATTGGTACACTGGTAATGGCCGATGCCAATATGCTGGAGTTAGTGATCCGTAACCTGATCAGCAATGCGATAAAGTATACAGCGGATAATGGAAAGATCACTGTGGCGGCACTTGCATCTGGTACAGATCTGATTATCTCTGTTACCGATTCGGGTGTGGGGATGCCGTTTGAAAAAATGAACCGGTTTAATGCAGAAACACTTGAGCAGGCCGAAACTACTTTGGGTACTGCCAAGGAAAAGGGTACAGGTTTGGGTTTATTACTTTGTAAAACATTCAGCCGCTTAATGAATGGTACGATCAGTGTAGGGCCTAATCCAAATGGACAGGGATGCCGTTTTGAGTTGGTTTTACCTAAAGCATAAATTTATTTCAGGACTTATGAAGGGTTGTTCAGGATTGATTTTTCGGGTAATTGTTTTTTTTGTGTCTGTTCTGGCAACAGGCTCAGCATCTGTTTTTGCACAGGCACCTGCGATTAGTTATGGAACGTATAAGATCTTCACTAAAGACTCTGCGATCATTCCGTTGGTTCCGGTTAACAGGGGCGGGGATGTGTCGAATACCCTTTATAGCAACACACAAACTTTTGCAGGCAATGACGTGGCAGGGTTCCTGGATGCGGCAGGGCGCAAAGCAAAATTTAACCGTCCTTCAAAAATAGCCGTGGATAATAACGGCTATCTCTATGTATCAGATGAACTGAATAACCGGATCCGAAAAATATCACCTGAGGGTATGGTCACAACACTCGCCGGCAGTGGTAAACCCGGTGCAGAAAATAATCTGATGGGATCCAAAGCCAGCTTTAATGGCCCTTCGGGTATTGCGGTTGATAAGAATGGAAATGTATATGTAGCCGATGTATTTAATCACCTGATCCGTAAGATCAGTCCGTCAGGTGCTGTAACAACTTATGCAGGAAACGGACAAGCAGCTTTTGCAGATAATTCCAATGGCCTGCATGCTTCCTTTCATTTTCCCGTTGATCTTACGGTAGATGAAACAGGAAATGTATTTGTGGTGGATGAAGGCAATAATCGGATCAGAAAAATCACACCCGGCGGATCGGTGAGTACTTTTGCGGGCAGTGGTTATACAGGATCTTTCGACAGCAGAACCGGAGAGATGGCTACATTCAATCAACCCAATGGAATTGCGATTGACAAAAAAGGAAACCTGTATGTGGCCGATCAGCTCAGTCATAAGATCAGAAAGATCTCTTCCGCAGGAACGGTTACAACCCTTGCCGGCAGCGGTGCTGCAGGTTCTTCTGATAATATGATCGGTACGCTGGCCAGTTTCAATAATCCACGCGGGATCGCGGTTGATAAAGCTGGAAATGTATTTGTGGGTGATGTGGCTAATCAGAAGATCAGGAAGATCTCTCCATCGGGAGCCGTATCAACTCTCTCCGGCAGCGGTGCACCCGGCTCGCAGGATCATACCTATGGACTACTGGCCGGTTTTTATTTCCCGAATGGATTAGCCGTAGATGAAGTGGGTAACCTGTTTGTTGCCGACGCGCTCAACAATAAGATCAGGATCGTTGAATTAAAAGGATATTCGATCAGTCCCGAATTATTGCCTGCCGGTTTACAGTTCGACAGGCTCAAAGGTGTTTTTACGGGGACACCTACCGAAAATACCATTAACAGTATCTATAATATTACAGCCTATAATGTATATGGTAGCAGCAGCACTACCCTGGGTATCGCCGTTTCGTCGCAACCCGGCAATGCATTGAGTTTTGATGGTTTCGATGACCGGGTAGTGATACCCGATGCTGCATCATTACGATCGCAGGTGGTATCTGTAGAACTTTGGGTGAATATACATACACTTACTTCGAGGTTTGGCAGGATGATCCTGAAAAGAAATGATATGCCCGGGTATGACGACAGTTATTCGGTAGGGGTAGACAGCCTTTTCCGTTTTACGGCAACCATGTGTTCGGGTACAGGTACGATGGAAGGGCAAAGATTTGCTTACCAGAAACAACCATTGGATTCGGGCCGCTGGTATTTTGTATCTGCTGTATTTTCCAAAGACAGTGTGCGTTTGTATGTGAACGGGGTACACCAGCAATCTACGTACACGGGCTATCCCATTGGACATGGAAAAAGTGCCTTATACCTTGGGTTCGATGAGCGAATGGCTTTTTCAATGGATGAAGTACGGATCTTTAATACAGACAGGTCGGCTTATTTTACAGAAGATATGTACAATACCTTATCGCCGGAAACAGAAGGGTTGACTGCGTATTATAATTTCAATATCGGACGTTCATCCGGTGAGAATAAGAATGCCAATAACCTTTTTGATCTGACCAATAATGGAAACAATGGTACACTTATCGGCTTTCGACTGGAACCGGGAGATCTGTCTAACTGGACAGAAAGTTATGCAATGGTGGTTCCTGTTACAAAAGAAGCGACCAATATCAGTGACCAGGGTTTTGTTATTAATTGGGAAAAACCGCATTTTGGTGAAGTGGTTCAATACAGGCTGGATGTTTCCCGGGATCCCGGCTTTCATTCATTTGTGGAGGGATATCAGCAGACGCCGGTAAAAGGGTTTTCTCATTTGGTAAAAGGGTTGATCCCTAACACTGTCTATTATTGCAGGATATCTGCGGAAGGAGCTTCGTTTAATGGCCAGGGAAAACACTCCAATGTGGTTTCAGTCAAGACCAATCATTAGCAGATCCCTTATTTGATTTTTATGCGGTACCAACAGAGAAGGCTTGATTTGAAATATATGTATTTTGTCTATCTCAATAAGCGTTATTAATATTCATCAGGAAGCAATTGTTTATGAAAAGAGCAGTGGTGTTGTGTATTATTTTACTAACAGGTTTCAGGTTTTCGGTCTATTCGCAGCAAACCCGGTTAGATAGTTTACTAAAAGCGAATAATGCTTATCAAAAGGAAGATTCGGGTAAAGTTCTACTGCTGATAGATATCTATAAAGAATACCGAAAGCTGAAACAGAATAAAGAAAGGTTTCAGTATGGAGAAGCGGCTACCGCATTGGGTGAAAAAATAAAATTTACAAGACCGCTGCCGGTTATCTATAACGCTACTGCATTATATTATGAAGGGCGTTCAGAATATGAAAAATCCATCGCCAATTATACCCGTGCCATTGAATTATCTGAATTAGCAGGCGATAAGGAAAATGCAGCCGGTTACACATTGAATTACGGAACCGTTTACCATACACTTGCGGATTACCCAAGGGCGCTTTCCCTTTACCAGAAAGCTGCTAACTATTATATCAGTATCGGCAGCGAAGATGATGCAGCTCTTTGTTTTATTAATATGGGGGGAGTATACCAGGAATTTGCAGGACAATATGTGAAAGCTGTTGAGTTTATCAATAAGGCATTGATTATTTTTCTGAAATCAGGTGACACAGGAAACCGCGGTGTGGCAGAAGCGTATATGTCTATTGCCAATTCTTATTTGAGTGCTACAGATGCAGACCTGAAACAGATGAATGTTGATCCTGCACATAAATATCAGGTCTGCCGGCAGTATGCCGATAAAGCCATGAATATTGCAGTCATTTCCAAAGAAGAGGATGTACGTGCAGAAGCCAGTTCATTGGCGGGTAAGATCGAAGAAATGCAGGGTAATTATATGGCGGCCCTTGAGCAATACCAGGTGTCATTACTGATCCATCAAAAGGCTAACCGGCCAAATTATGCGTATACGGCAATGCTGGATATAGGCAGGGTCTATAAAAAACAAAATAATTTCCCGGGAAGCCTTACCTATCTAAGGATGGCACTTGCCGGCAGCCGCCTGATCAAAGTGCCGGATCAGCAAAAAGATGCTTTATTAAATATCAGTGAAGTGCAGGAAGCCCTGCATCAATATGACAGTGCTTATTTTTATTACCGGCAGTATATAGTAATGCGTGATAGTATTTCCAATACAGAAAAACAAAAAGAGATCACGCGTAAAGTACTGCAGTTTGAGTTTGGCGTGAAGGAAAGGGAATACCAGCTTAACCAGCAGATCGCTGATGGAAAGATAAAGCAACAGGAAGGAATTGCGATCAGGCAACAGCAGGAGATCAGCCTGCGGAATAAACAACTGGAATTGACCAAACGTGAAAAAGAGATCCAGAAACTGAATTACCTGAAGAAACAATCCGAGCTGGAGAACGAACAGAAATTGCAGGCGGTAAAACTGAACCAGAAAGAACTGGAACGGAAACTGGAAAACAGAACAGCTGCTCAAAAGATCAGTGAACAGCAATCTGAGATCAGCGCGGAAAGAAAACGTACCTTTTTTCTGGGCCTATTGGCTATCATACTTTTTTCAGGTGCTTTTTTTATCTATCGGGGCATGCAAAAAACTGCGCGGTTAAATAAACTCGTATCTGCCCAGAAAGAAGAACTGGAAGAAATGGGTAAGGTAAAGGATAAGATCTTCAGTATTGTAAGTCACGATATGCGAGCGCCGGTCAATAACCTTGTGGCTTTCAGTTCCATTCTGGAAGACGGCCAGATCCCGCAGGATAAACTGGTACGCTACATAGACCAGATCAAAGGAACACTGGATCATACTTCTTCCATGATGGAAAATATGCTTAACTGGGCTGCCAGCCAGATGCAGGGCTTCACACCTGTAAGCGAAGCGGTTAATCTTTTTCCGATCATTGAGAATGTATGTAAAGGCATGGAGCCTGCATTGCAAAAAAAACAGATCACACTTCACAATAATCTATCAGAGAAAGTATCTGTAACAGGCGATAAAAATATGATCGAGCTGATCATCCGTAACCTGCTAAGCAATGCAGCAAAATTTACCCCACAGGGTGGCTGCATTGAAGTGGGGATAGCAGATAAAGCCGGAGAGATCTGCGTGCAGATCAAAGACAATGGGATAGGATTGAGTGAAGAAAAAGTAAAACAGATCAATGCGGCATCCATACGTTCGCTGCAAAGTACAGCGGGTACGGATAAAGAAAAAGGAACGGGGCTGGGGTTGATGCTCTGTAAACACTTTGCATTACTGATGAAAGGCAAGGTCTCAGTGGAAAGCAGAAAGGGTAGTGGTAGTGTGTTCTCTCTCAGCTTGCCAAAAGCCGGATGAATTTTGAGCCGTGAATCGTGAGTCGTCAGTCTGGTCATTTATATCACTCACTACTGACTACTCACAACTCACATTCCCCTTACTCAATAAACCTTGTCAATGTTTTCTTATTGATCAGGTTATCCTGCAATGACTGCTTATATGCAATACTTACCGGTATCACCAGGTTATTGCTGAGTTTGATATCGGATACACTGATGTTTTTGATATGCAGTACATTAATGATGTATTGTTTATGCACGCGTATGAACAGGTTTTCGGGTAATTGTTTTTCGAGGTTCTTTAAACTGATCAACACCATATGCGATTTATTGCTGGTGGTACTGATCTTGGAAAAATCGCCCATACTTTCTATATACAATACATCGCCCATATTGAGCTTGATATAGTTGTTGTTTTCCTTGATAAAAAAATATTCCTGAGCATCGATTGTTCTGATAAAATCGGTTGCCGGCTGTGATGGGGCAATGGGTTTAACGGGCGCTTCTGCCTGAACCTTTCTTTTTGCATTGATGTATTCGATCGCTTTATCAACCGCCTTGATCAAACGCTCTATTTTAGCAGGTTTTACGATGTAATCGATCACATCCAGGTTAAAACTTTCCGCAGCGTGTTCAGAATGGGAAGAGATGAAAATGAAAACCGGTGGGTTCTTCAGGCTTTTCAGGAGTTCTATGCCTGAGAGGTCCGGCATATCGATATCAGAGAATACAATATCAATATCCTCATTTTTCAACACCGAAACAGCCTCCATACCGTCTGCCAGTACAGCTTTTACGACAAGGCTGTCGATTTTATTCAGCTTCATTTCCAACGCATCACGCTCAAGAATATTGTCTTCAATAATAATACAGCGATACTTCATCTATGGGTAATAATTCTAATAGGTTGGTAAATAAGGCTTTATAAGATTGTTAAAAATAGGCAATGTATTAAAAAACAGACGTGATTATTTTTTTCGTCTACTAAAACCATACGCTTATCTACTTAATTGAGGGTTTTGTCAAATAGGTTTTAGAAACCCCCCTTAAGCGGCTATTTTCATTTTTCGTAGATATTTTACTACAATTTGGCATTATTAAGTCTACGGCACAATCACTACCAAAACCTGATTATGAAAACAGCTTTACGCCTTACGCTTACTTTTCTTGCTACTGTTCTATTATTAGTTTTTTCGTTTACAACTCTGTCCGCACAAAACACGCTAGATAAAGCAGGACTTAGCTCTGCTTCATCAGCTTCTGCTGCGTACTCTTTCAGAAAATTGAGTACTTCTTATGCAGGATTTGCGGCTAATGTAAGAAGGTCGTCAGATAATGCTCAGGCTAATGTGGCTTTTGATGGTAGCGGGGTGGTGAGTGCTTCCAGTAATGTGACCATTACGGCTTCGGGTAGTTCAGGCCTGTCTGTAGGAACGGTTCTCAGTTTCAGTTCCTTTTACAGTTCTGCCAGCTGTTTTATCACAACCTGGTATGATCAGAGTGGTAACGGAAGAAATGCGGTTCAGGCCAATACAGCCAATCAGCCAAGGATTGTGAATGGGGGTGTGCTGGATATGAATAATGGTAAGGTTGCAATGAGTTTTCAGACAAATTCAAATGAGCTTACCTATACAGCGGGTACTATGACGGTACAGACGATCAATGCAGTAAGGGCTGTTCCGGTGATTGACTGGCAGACCGTGGTTGCAATGGGTGCCGATCAGGATTTTTCGTTAAGGTTTGGTGGATCAAGTATGTTGTACAATCTGTCTCCTAACGGTAACGACTGGACTGTTTCTACAGCCCCACAACAATTATGGGTTAACGGACAACAAAGCCTTGCGTTTACTTCTACCTATGTTCACACGGTTACAGCCAGTTCACTGAATGCTGTCAACAATACCATGAGTATCAGTACAGCTTTTCTCGGACGGGGAATGACTGCAGGTACAACGGTCAATGAAATTATTTTAATCGCGGCAACAATAACAGCAACAGAAAGGCAGAGCCTCGAAACCAACCAAAGCACTTATTATGTAAAGCCAGCCATTAGTTCGTTTACACCTTCAACTTCTGTAAGTGGCAATACGGTTACCATTTCAGGATCGAATTTTACTGGTGCAACAGCTGTGAATTTTGGCGGAACTCCTGCCACATCTTTTACGGTTGTAAATGCATCAACGATCACTGCAGTAGTTCCGTCAGGTACATCAGGTTCTGTGAGTGTAACCACTCCGGGTGGAACCGCCGCACTGGCAGGGTTTACCTACCTGAACAGCCTGGATAAACTGATCAGCTCTTCTGCCCAAACGGCCGTAGTTGCTTATTCAACCAGAAAGTTAAGTTCGGGCTATGCTGGTCCTGCACTGAAAGTACGCCGGGCGTCTGACAATGCGGAAGCTTCTGTTGCTTTTGATGCTTCAGGAAATGTGAGTGCCACAAGTGTGGTTACGATTACGGCAGTGGGTACTTCCGGTTTAACATTGAGCAGTACCATGCCTTTCAGTACTTTCTACGGATCAACCAATTGTTTTGTTACTACTTTATATGACCAGAGCGGAAACGGCGCAAATGCCACACAGCCAACTGCAGGTAACCAGCCGCAGATTGTGGCTTCGGGTGTGATCACTACGTCTGCTTTTCTGAATAATAAACCGAGCTTGATCTTTGATGCAACGGCTCAGCGTTATATGACCATCCCTGTTTCAGCATCTGTTATTGATGCCACAGGAACTTTTGCAACAGTCCATTCACAGGGTACTTTGCAAACAGGCTTTAATGCGATACTTGCCTGGACATCTGCAGCTTCTCCGCTCGGACCAGGTTTTGCTCCTTTAACCTCAAGTGGTGCTTTTGGATTGTATACAACTTTCGGTTCTTCTTCATTTTTAGATATGGGCCCTATTGTTGCCAACAAAGGGTATGTGATGAATGCTGCATGGACAGGTAATGGCGGAGCCATCACAGCATCAAGAAACGGAACGGTTGTTACCGGTTCTGTGCCCCAACATTTTGTGTCTACTGTAGCCAATGGATTTATCGGTATTGATAATGGAACTGCTTTTACAGGATCTGTTCCTGAGATGATCGTATTTGCTTCGGCATTGAGTACAACCGATCGCCAGTCAATGGAGAATAACCAGATCGCTTTTTATACACCGGCAGTGATAACAGCCGGAACGGTAAGCGGAACTATTTCGAATTGTGTGGGTACCGCTTCTGCCAGTCCGAATGTGCAGCAGTTTTCTGTTTCCGGAAACTATTTAACAGGAAATATCACAGCAACCGCCCCAACCGGTTTTGAAATATCAACTACGCTGGGCAGTGGTTATACGAGTTCCCTCAGCTTTGTGCAAAGTGCCGGTGTGGTAAACAATACCACGGTATATGTAAGAGCGGCTGCTTCTGCTCCTGCGGGAAGTATCTCCGGTAATGTTGTGCTGAGTTCTGCTACTGCAAGTTCTGTGAACGTTGCTGTTACCGGAACGGTGAATGTTTTGCCAACACCCACTATTTATGCATCCGGTGCAACTACTTTTTGTGCAGGAGGTTCAGTAAACCTGAATGTATCCTCACTTGGTAATGCCATGCAATTGAATGGCACGCAATATGCACAAAGCAATAACCCTGCATTACCCGTGGGTAATGCCAGCCGTACTATTGAGGCATGGGTTAAAACAACTACATCAACCAATGGTGTGATAGCCAACTGGGGGCAGATAAGCACCAGCCAGCGATCTGGCCTGATCATTGTTAACAGCCGGATCTATTTTGTAGGAGAGAATAATGACCTGCAGGGTAATATCAATATCAGCGATGGTAACTGGCACCATGTTGCCGCTACTTTCGACGGTACTACTGTAAGCTTATATGTAGATGGTGTATTAGATGTAAGTTCGGCCAAAAGTTTAAACACAACAGGTACTACTTTGCGTATAGGTCAAAGAGCTGTTGGTGATGCGGGCAGTGAACTGTATAACGGTATCATGGATGAACTCAGGATCTGGAATGTTGCGAGAACACCAGCGCAATTACTGGCTAACCGGTTTGCAGAAATTCCTGGCAACAGTGCAGGACTTGTGGCTTACTATAAATTAAATGAAACATCTGGCCTCAGTCTTACTGATGCCAGTGTAAATAATGTGACAGCAACACTTACCGCTGCAGCCAACTGGATACCATCCAATGCGCCGGGAAGTTTCAATTCATATACCTGGACTCCGGGTGGGGCAACAACATCATCTATTACTGCAAATGCAACAGGTAATTATACAGTTACTGTAACCAATGGCGTAGGATGTACTGCAACATCAACCCCTATGGCCATAACTGTGAATCCTCTACCGGTGGCTGCTATTACCGGAACGAATACCATTTGTGCAGGACAATCAACAACCTTAACAGCTTCTGGTGGCGGTACTTACTCATGGAATAATAATGGTGCAACTACTGCAGCGATTACAGTTTCTCCTACTACAACCACAACATATACTGTAACGGTAACGAGTGCTTCAGGATGTGTGTCAACAGCTAACATAACAGTTACTGTAAACGCATTACCGGTGGCTGCTATTACCGGAACAAATACTATTTGTGCAGGACAATCAACAACTTTAACGGCTTCAGGTGGAGGTTCTTACTCATGGAGTACCAATGAATCAACTGCAGCCATTACGGTATCTCCTGCATCAACCACAACTTATACAGTTACTGTAACTAATGCTTCCGGCTGTGTGTCAACAGCTAATATTACGGTAACCGTTAATCCATTGCCTATTGCTGTCATTGCCGGAACAAATGCTATTTGCGCAGGGCAATCTACAACCTTAACAGCTTCTGGTGGTAGTACTTACTCTTGGAATACTGGTGCTACTACTGCAGCGATAAATGTTTCCCCTGCATCAAATACAAGTTATACCGCTACCGTAACGAGTGCTTCCGGATGTGTATCAACTGCAACAACAAATGTTACGGTTAATGTATTGCCGGTGGTAACCATTACTGCAGGCGGATCTACCGCATTGTGTAACGGTGGTTCTGTTGTATTAACCGCTTCTGCAGGAAGCAGTTATTTATGGAGCACAGGTGCAACAACACAATCTATTACTGTATCTACAGCAGGGTCTTATACAGTTACTGTTTCAAACGGCACATGTTCAGCTACTTCTGCAGCAACGGTTGTAACATTAGGTACAACACCTTCTGCATTCACTGTAAGCGGTGGTGGAAGCTACTGTTCCGGAGGATCAGGATCTGTTGTTGGTTTGAGTGGATCTCAGTCAAATATTAACTATCAATTATTATTAAACGGTACGGCAACGGGAAGCCCTGTTGCGGGTACAGGTTCTGCAATCAGTTTTGGAAACCAAACAGTTGCCGGTACCTATACAGTTTTAGCAACAGATGCTAATACCGGATGTACAGGGAATATGACAGGAAGTGTGGTTGTTACGATCAGTCCATTACCAACAGTGAATGTGGTTCCTGACCAAACCGTATGTGCTACCAATGCAATATCTGCTGTGAACTTTAGTGGTTCAATTGCGGGTACTGTTTATAACTGGACCAATTCTACTCCCTCAATAGGCCTTACCTCAAGCGGTACAGGAAATATTGGCGTATTCACCACTACCAATGCAACCAATGCACCGTTAACAGCTACGATCACGGTTACACCTTCTACCAACCCTGGGGGTATGGCATATATCCCTGGTATCAATACCGGAAATGTTACAGTAATTAATACAGCCAATAATACAGTTGCTGCAACCATTGGTGTTGGAACCAATCCTTATGGTGTCGCAGTGAGTCCAGACGGCAGCAAAGTATATATTACCAACAGAAGCAGTGCATCGGTTTCTGTAATTTCTACTGCAACCAATACAGTAACCGCAACTATTACGGCAGGAACTACTCCTTCCGGTGTGGTGCTTAGTCCTGATGGCAGCAAATTGTATGTTTCTAATGAAGGCAATGCAAATGTGATGGTTTACAATACTGCTACCAATGCATTATTATCAACAATAACAGTTGGATCCACGCCAAGATCATTGCTGATCAATCAGGATGGAAGTAAAGCGTATGCGTTTAATTTAACTTCAAATAATATTTCTGTTATTTCGACCGCCACAAACACTGTGTCCGGAACCATTACCGTAGGAAATTCCCCTAATAGTGGCGCCCTCAGTTCGGATGGTTCACGTTTGTTATCGGTTAATTACGGTGCCGGTACCATATCAGTAATCAATACAGCAACAAGTGCAGTTCTAACAACCGTTGCCGTAACTTCTGCTACATCAAGCTTATGGCATGCCAAATACACACCTGACGGATCTAAGATCTATGTAACAGGAAGAGGCAATAATACCCTATTTATATTGGATGCCAATACATACTCAAGACTTTCAACAATAGTTGTAACCAGTCCTACAGGTATAGACTTTACTCCTGATGGAACCAGAGCTTACCTTGGAAGCCTTGGTGCTACAGTAAATATTATTAATACAGCTACCAATACAGTTTCGGGATCTGTAACTACAGGAGGTTCAACTTACGGAATAGGTAATTTCATGCAGAGAGGAAGTGCTGCGGCCTGTACAGGTGTAGCTACCAGTTTCTCAATTATTGTGAATCCAAAACCAGCAGCTGTAATTTCGGCTGATGGCCCAACCACATTCTGTACAGGTGGATCTGTAACTTTAACAGCATCAGCAGGCAACAGTTATTTATGGAGCACAGGTGCAACCACACAATCTATTACGGTTAATGCTTCGGGTTCTTATTCTGTAACTGTTACAAATGCAAGTGGTTGTTCAACAACTTCTACAGCAACTGTAGTAACAGTAAACCCATTACCAACACCAACAGTGTCAGCAAGCGGTGCAACTACATTCTGTGCAGGCGGATCTGTTACCTTAACAGCATCAGCAGGCAGCAGCTATTCGTGGAGCACCGGTGCAACAACACCATCAATATCAGTTAATACAGCAGGAACTTATACTGTAACGGTAACCAATGCAAACGGTTGTTCAGCAAGCTCTGCAGCTATTTCAGTAACTGTAAATTCATTGCCGACACCAACTATTACGGCAGGTAGTGCAACTACATTCTGTGCAGGTGGGGCTGTAACATTAACAGCATCAGCAGGTAGCAGTTACTTATGGAGTTCAGGTGCTACTACACAATCCATTTCCGCATCTGCAGCCGGTTCTTATACAGTAACGGTTACCAATGCATTTGGTTGCTCTGCAACTTCTGCTGCAACGGAGGTTACGGTTAATCCATTACCAACTGCTACTGTTAGCGGTGGTATCAGTGTTTGTCTGAATTCAAGTATGCCAGCCATAACGTTTACCGGCGCGAACGGAATAGCTCCTTATACATTTACCTATACAATTAATGGAGGCTCTCAGCAAACGGTGGTGTCTTCAGGAAATACAGCAACACTGTCCATTCCTACCGGAACATCCGGAGCATTTACCTATTCACTGGTTTCAGTAAAAGACGCGAGTGCAACACTTTGTTCAGCAACTGCATCAGGTTCTGCA
>CBHRAM010000052.1:0-13723 GCA_966076165.1 uncultured Chitinophagaceae bacterium | reverse complement strand
TACTAGTAAAAATTTTGAAACAAGACAATAGCAAGTGCCTTTAATTACTAATTATTAACTACTAATTACTAATTAACAACCCCTACCAGTTCTTGATCGGGTTCCGCTTACCTGCCAATATATAATTCTTGATATTGATCCAGAAAGCCAGGATCATATAAACAATCACCGGAGAGCCCAGTGTGAGGAAGGATACATAGATAAACCACATCCTGATACGGGATGAAGCTATACCCAGCTTCTCGCCAATGGCCGAGCAAACGCCAAAAGCATGTAATTCCATAAATTCTCTGATCTTTTGCATAATTCTTGTTTGAATAAGGGGGGTATCCTCGTTTCGGTACAAAATTAAGACAATTCAGACGGATAAAAGTTTAAAACTCTGTCCTCCCCCGCCCGTTTTTTCGTAAATTCGCGATTCTAAGCGAAACGCTCAACGCATAACGCTTAACGCAAGCTCCCATTCCATCGGCGTTAAGCATTCAGCCTTAAGCGTTCAGCCTTCTAAACATCTTAAATTTAAGAAATATGGCTTTTGACATTGAAATGATCAAAAAAGTGTACGCCGAAATGCCTGCGAAAGTAGATGCTGCCCGTAAAGCGCTGGGCCGGCCCTTAACACTGAGTGAAAAAATATTGTTCGCCCACCTGCATGCCGACCAGCCACTGGCGGGTTTTGAAAGGGGAAAGACCTATGTTGATTTTGCTCCGGACCGCGTAGCCATGCAGGATGCCACCGCACAGATGGCCCTGTTGCAGTTTATGCAGGCGGGACGCCCAAAAGTAGCCGTTCCTTCTACCGTGCATTGCGATCACCTGATCACTGCCAAAGTGGAAGCCAAACAGGATCTGCAGGTAGCTAATACAGAAAGTAAAGAGGTATATGATTTTCTTGCCTCGGTATCTAATAAATATGGCATCGGTTTCTGGAAACCGGGTGCGGGTATCATTCACCAGGTAGTATTGGAAAACTATGCGTTTCCGGGTGGTATGATGATCGGAACCGATTCTCACACGGTAAATGCCGGTGGTTTGGGAATGATCGCAATTGGCGTTGGTGGTGCCGATGCCTGTGATGTAATGGCAGGTTTACCATGGGAACTGAAATGGCCCAAACTGATCGGTGTAAAACTGACCGGTAAACTGAATGGCTGGACAGCCCCTAAAGATGTGATCTTAAAAGTAGCCGGTATCCTTACCGTAAAAGGCGGAACCGGAGCGATTGTTGAATATTTTGGCGAAGGTGCAACCAGCATGAGCTGTACCGGTAAAGGAACCATTTGTAATATGGGTGCCGAGATCGGTGCTACCACTTCTACGTTTGGTTATGATGCCAGCATGAGCCGCTACCTGAGTGCTACAGGCCGTGAAGAAGTAGCTGCCCTGGCTGATGGCGTTGCTTCTTATCTGAATGCAGATCCAGAAGTATATGCAGATCCTAAGAAATATTTTGATGAAGTGATCGAGATCAACCTGAGTGAACTGGAGCCACACCTGAACGGGCCATTCACTCCGGATCTGGCTACACCGATCTCTAAAATGAAAGAAGCAGCTGCCGCTAACGGCTGGCCTACCAAAATTGAAGTGGGTCTGATCGGAAGCTGTACCAACAGCTCTTATGAAGATATCAGCCGTGCAGTTAGCCTGGCTAAACAGGTGAAAGAAAAAGGATTGACCCTGAAAAGTGAATTCACCATCACACCCGGTTCTGAGCAGGTTCGTTTTACGATTGAGCGGGATGGCTTCTTAGCAGAGTTTGACAAGATCGGTGCCAAAGTATTTGCCAATGCCTGCGGGCCTTGTATTGGTATGTGGGACAGGGTTGGTGCAGAGAAGAAAGAAAAGAATACCATCGTTCACAGCTTCAACAGAAACTTTGCCAAACGTGCCGATGGCAACCCGAATACTTTTGCTTTTGTAGGTTCACCTGAACTGGTAACCGCATTGGCAATTGCTGGCGATCTGAACTTCAATCCACTAACAGATACATTAACCAACGATAAGGGCGAACAGGTAAAACTGGATGCACCGAGCGGATTTGAATTACCTGTTAAAGGCTTTGCCGTTGATGATCCCGGTTACCAGGCACCTGCCGCTGACGGTAGCGGTGTAACCGTTGCTGTTGCGATCGACAGTAAGCGTTTGCAATTACTCGCGCCTTTTGCAGAATGGGAAGGAACGGATCTGAAAGGATTGAAACTCCTCATCAAAGCCAAAGGAAAATGTACCACTGACCATATTTCAATGGCCGGCCCATGGTTGAAATTCCGTGGGCACCTGGATAATATCAGTAACAATATGCTGATCGGTGCTGTGAATTTCTATAATGAGAAAACAGACAACGTAAAAAATCAACTCACCGGCGAATACGGCCCTGTACCTGCCACACAACGTGCTTACAAAGCCGCAGGTGTAGGAAGTATCGTAGTGGGCGACGAGAACTATGGAGAAGGAAGCTCCCGTGAACATGCAGCTATGGAACCCCGTTTCCTGGGTGTACGTGCGATATTGGTAAAATCATTTGCCCGTATCCATGAAACCAACCTGAAGAAACAAGGTATGCTGGCACTTACTTTCGCTGATAAATCTGATTACGATAAGATCCAGGAAGATGACAGCATTGATATCATTGGCTTAACTTCTTTTGCTCCGGGTACGCCATTAACATTGGTGTTCACCCATGCAGACGGAAGCAAAGACACGATCATTGCTAACCACACTTACAACCAGCAGCAGATCGAATGGTTTAAAGCAGGTGCGGCATTGAACATCATCCGCAAACAGGTTGCCGGCTAAACGGTCGGGACGCTCAAAGCAGCCTGAACGTTTTTACTAAATACACTTAATAAAAATCCCGCTCCTGAAAAAGCGGGATTTTTATTGTTCAGAACGCTAAAAGCAGCCTGAACATTTACTACTACTATCATTTATACTTCTATCTCCTACTCATCCTCCAACCGCAATTTCTCAAAAAATTCTTTTTCACTTATCTCCCTGACCTCCCCCGGTTGCAGCCCCTCCAGATGAATATCCTCAATCGATACCCTTATTAACCGCTTACATCGATGATGAATAGCCGCCACCATTTTTCGCACCTGGTGAAACTTACCTTCTGTTAATTTGATCTCTAACCAGGTAGAAGCTACATCCTCTCTCAGTTCATATCCTGATGAGAACAGGTTTTCGGGTGCTTTCACAATAGAAACATCACAGGGTGTTGTTATATGATCTTCTCCACCCTTTACCCTGATAGGAATGCCTGTTCTCAATTTCTGTAAGCTTTCTTCACTTACGCTATTCTTCACCTGCACCAGGTAAGTTCTGCCATGAGGCGTCTTTCCCTGAAATAACAGTCTTGTGATTTTTTTATTGGTCGTCAGCAGCAACAATCCTTCTGAATGATTATCTAACCGCCCAATAGCATGCGTATCCGGAGGAAAAGAAAAATCAAGGTCGCCCAACAATCTTACTTCATGGCTACTCACAAACTGCGACACCATTTGATAAGGTTTGTTGAGTATAAAGTAACGGTGTACATCCATAAATGAAAAGTAAACAGATCTGTTCAATAAAAGAAAAGTAAACCCGTGAATTCTGCAACAAATAGGACAATAGATGTAACCCTGATTTTTTTCTTACACAGACCTTTGCTATCCATGAATACCAGCTTTGCATTCATTTATTGAAAAGAGTTGTCAGGTAAAATCATTTTAATTAAAATCAAAAGGCATGAAAAAAATCAACACAAAAACAGCAGCACTCGCCATGGGTTTAATGGCTATCACCTTCGGAATCGTTTCCTGCAAATCAGGCACCGATTCAAAACAAGCCGTTGCAGATTCACTGCAGGCAAAGATCACAGCAGATTCAGTTGCTAAAGTGAATCAGGAACAATCTATGCAGCAGTCTATGACTGCAGGATTGGCAAAACCCAATCCCGATAAAAAGCATGGCAAAGGAAAAGTAGTTTTTCAGACTGAGCAGGAAGCCAGATATGAGAAAGAATATGCAACGATGGTTATTGAAATGGATAAAGAAGGTATTTATAACAGGGCCGAGATCAAACCCACATTTCCCGGAGGGCAGGATGCACTTGCTAAGTTTATTCAGGAAAACATTGTTTACCCGGATGCTGCCATTGAAAATGGTGTAGAAGCTACTGTAGATGTGATTTTTGCAGTAGATGAAAATGGCAAAGTATATACGCCCAGATTAAAAAGTCAAACCCAGGGATATGGCCTTGATGAAGCTTCTCTGAATGTAGTTTCTAAAATGCCCAAATGGAACCCGGGCCAGATCAAAGGAAAAAATGTAAAAAGCTATTACACATTACCCATCAGTTTTGTGATCAACTAACGGCCGAAACGGTCGGGACGCTGGTTCGGCCTGAACGGTTTCTCCAAAACATAAAAAATCCCGCAAATAAATAGCGGGATTTTTTATAAACGCAATTTATCAGTTCTTCGGAAAATTCGGATCTGCCTTCACTTCATTGATCTGCTGCATATGGCGGTTACTATGTGCCCCAATAAAAAGGATCATTTGAAAACTGTCAAACACACCCACCGGTAATTGATTGATATGATTGCGCAGATCATCATTGGTCGTGTTTACATAGTCGATCAGTTTATCCCTGCTTTTAGAAAAAGACTGCCAGGCTTCATCCATGGTTTTAAAAGGCGTATTCACCGGCTCCAGCGGCGCAAAGGTTTTTACCTTGGTGGAACGATCCTCTACATTCTTGATCACGTCTTCATCTTTGGCCTTTACATCAGCTCTTTTCTCCGGTGTGGCGGGTTGTTTTAATCCACCCTCAACCATTCCCCACAACATTTGTTCGCTCTGGGCAATATGTTTCACACAGTCTTCTACGCTCCATTTATCTGGCCCGGGTCTGAATTTCAATTGCGCCTCACTAAGTCCCTGGGTTGCATCCCAGATCCCCTTTTTGGTTTCTTTCAGAAAATCAGTTGCGAGTTTTCTCTCTTCTTTGTTAATCGTTGTATCGGCAACAGAGAAAGAGAATAAAAAACATGCCGACAAAACAAATGCGATCTTTTTCATACAGGTACTTTTAAATAATGGTCAAAAACAAGGTTTGAACGGGGGTATAAGATAAAAAGAAAGATGCTAAAATGCAATATCCATGCAGATCCTACTTTAAGAGCTGAGGATCCATACATGGTACCATAAACGTATTTTCCACCCGTATTAACCGCAAGGCATTGAATATAAACAACTTCACTATTATTTTTAGGGAATGGAAGCCATCACCATTCAACAGAAAATATTCGAGATCAGGGGTGAAAAAGTTATGCTCGACTTTGATCTGGCGATATTATTTGACGTAGAGACAAAAGTATTAAACCAAGCGGTTAAACGAAATATCGATCGATTCCCTGTCGATTTTATGTTTCAGCTCTCCCAAAGAGAATATGATAACTTGAAGTCACAAATTGTGACTTCAAGTTGGGGTGGTACCCGTAAACTTCCTTTTGCATTTACCGAGCATGGTGCAACCATGTTAACGGGTATTTTAAGAAGTGAAAAAGCCACCATTGCCAACATCGCCATCGTAAGGGCTTTCATCGCACTCAGGCAGGTAGCCCTTCAATACAAAGAACTGGCTGAGAAGCTGGCGCAGCTGGAGAGTACCAACCATAAACCATTCAGGGATATTTACCAGGCACTAAATTATCTTATCGACAAAAAACAGAAAGAAGAAGATTTCAGCAAAAGACAAAGGATTGGTTTTACAGGATAAATAGCTAACATTACACTTTGTCAATAGCAATGGAACAACAACACAACGACCCGCTTCATGGAAAGACCTTACAGGTGATCGTTACCGAACTGGTAGCCCATTTTGGCTGGGAAACACTGGGCCAGCATATACCCATCAATTGTTTCAATAGTAATCCCAGTATTAACTCCAGTCTTAAATTTCTTCGAAAAACTCCCTGGGCACGCAAAAAAGTGGAAGAGCTTTACATTAGGATGACAGAGAAATAAACCACCCGATACATACAATACATAGCTTTGTGATTCGTCTTCACTATCAGTAAATCAAAACATATATGTCAACAAACAATAAAATTGCCCTCGTAACGGGTGGAAGCCGTGGGCTGGGAAAAGATATGGCACTGCGTCTTGCCGAAAAAGGAAATGATGTGATCATAACCTATCAATCGCAAAAAGAAGCGGCAGAAGCAGTTGTGGCACAAATAGAATCTCAAGGCAGCAAAGCGATGGCTTTACCCCTGGATGTATCAGACTTTTCTTCATTGGATGGTTTTGTGCAGCAATTGACTGCAACCCTGCAAAGCAAATGGGGTGTTTCGCATTTTGATTTTCTGATCAATAATGCAGGCATGGGTGCCACCATTCCGTTTGCGCAGGCTACTGAAGCAGATTTCGATCAATTCATGAACGTACATTTTAAAAGTGTGTATTTCCTGATACAGAAAACACTATCCATGTTGAACGATGGTGGCCGTATCATCAATATTTCAAGTGGGTCCACCAAGTTTTGTGTGCCGGGTTATTCTATTTACGCTTCTATGAAAGGGGGCATTGAAACACTCACAAAATATCTCGCAAAAGATCTGGGTGCCAGGGGTATCACCGTAAACGTGGTAGCGCCGGGACCCATTGAAACAGATTTTAATAATGCAGCCATCCGCAATAACCCGGAAAGAAAAGCCGCTATGGCAAAGACCATCGCATTAGGAAGGGTTGGAAAACCAGAAGATATAGGTGGTGTGATCGCATTCCTCTGCTCTGCAGATGCAGGCTGGATCACGGGCCAAAGGATTGAGGCTTCGGGTGGGATCTCTTTGTAAATGATAAGCCGCAGGTTTGCAGGTTGTTTCTGATCTGTGAGTCTGCGGCTTATTGATTTTGTACCACTATTTTTTTGCCCGTTCGTATTGCACCGGCCAGGGAAGATCCTGCTTCAATAAAGAAGCGGCATGTAAGGGGAAATAAGGGTCTCGTAAAAATTCCCTCGCTAATAAGATCAGATCGGCTTCTCCGTTTGCCAGAATGGTTTCTGCCTGATGTGCATCAGTGATCATGCCCACAGCTCCTGTTAAGATACCCGCTTCCTCTTTGATTTGTTTGGCAAAAGCTACCTGGTAACCGGGCCCTACCGGTATGTTAGCATGGCCGATATTACCCCCCGAAGAACAATCTATAAGATCAACACCTATACTTTTTAATTTTTGCGCAAGCTTCACCGAATCCTCAATTCCCCACCCGCCTTCTATCCAATCGGATGATGAGATCCGCACAAATAAGGGTAACTCCGCTGGCCAAACGGTTTGTACAGATTGAATGATCTCAACCAATAAACGGATCCGGTTCTCAAAACTTCCGCCGTATTCATCTGTGCGGAAATTGCTTAAAGGCGAATAAAACTCATGCAATAGATACCCATGCGCCGCATGTATCTCTACTACCTGAAATCCGGCTTTCCATGCGCGTTGTGCTGCATGTGTAAAATCTGCAATTAATTGCCTGATGGCTTCTTTACTTAATTCCACGGGTATCATCGTTCCTTCTTTGAAGGGAACCGGACTGGGCGCTACAACCTGCCATCCTCCCGCTTCAATGGCTATCTGGTGCCCGCCTTTCCAGGGTTGTGCACAACTGGCTTTTCTTCCGGCATGTGCCAACTGGATTCCGGCAACAGCACCTTGAGATTTGATAAAGTCAGTAATACGATTCAGGTTAGTAATATGTTCTTCTTTCCATATCCCGATATCATACGCTGTGATCCTTCCCTCCGGTGCAACCGCACAGGCTTCTGAAATGATCAACCCTGCACCACCAACGGCACGACTACCCAGATGCACCAGGTGCCAGTCGTTGCTAAACCCGTCTTCACCTGAATATTCACACATGGGGGATACAGCAATTCTGTTTTTTAACTGCACGGAACGTATAGAAATAGGTTCAAAAAGCAAAGCCATAAGATGATTTTAATAATGAAGTAGTCCATAAAATTAACGATTACCCGGCTTTTGCAGGAATTGTCGTCTACTGTAGGCAACATTCTACTTCGGCTTAGCCTCTATGATACTTCAAATGTTTTCTGTAGATTTATCAGGTTCAATGCTTGCACTATGAAAAAGGCCTTCGCTCTATGCTTCGTCGGTTTTGCAGGGTTATTATTGTCCTGTTCAAAAAGCAATAGTGACAGCAGCAATGATTCATCAAATCCTGTTTACAATCTTGTAAAAGGTGCTTTTACCGTTCCCCCATTTGATACAGCAGATGTAACCGGACTGGTGCCATTGGGCAACCTAAATCCGCCCGGACATACTTTTCCATCCGACCATATGTATTTTTATTGTTTCACTTCCAAAGCTTCCCTGAATATTAAATCGCCGGGGAATGTACATATTGTCAGGATCGGAAGGACTCATTATAATGCAGGTTTGGCCAATGACCACTATGACTATAATATTTCATTAGGATCTGATAAGAGTTATATTCAATGGGGGCATGTAAGTAATCTTTCGCCAAGGCTTCTTGCTGCGGTAAACAATTTTGCTTCTGCACAATGCGAGCCACAATATTCAACGGGTGGCTCTACGTATATTCAATGTTATCTCACAGTTTCCTTAATGGCTACCCCAGGAGAAATATTGGGAATAGCCAATGCAAATAACGGTTTGGTGGGTATGGACTTTGGTGCCTATATCGATGGATCGGGTGCTAATCCACTGGAATATTTTGATGCAGGATCCCGTGCCATGATGGAAGCCAAGCTGGGCAGGTTTGATGGAAAAATAAGAAGAACCCTGCCACCTCTTTGCGGCGAGTATAACCAAGATATAGTTGGTACCGCACAAGGCAACTGGATCAAACAGGGTGGCAGCAGAACACCTGAAGACAATAATATTGCTTTTGTAAAAGATAATATAGAGCCAAACAAACAAGCCATTTCAGCCGGCAATACACTGCCTGGTTTACCATCGGGTGTTTATTATTTTACTGAACAATCGACAGGTTTTACCAACCGAAATTTTGCAGATATAAAACCGGATGGAAATATTTATTGTTACACTTTAGGACTTCCTAATTTTCCATTTCCCGGTTTAAGTATACTTCCTGCCACTTCTGTGATCATACGTATGGATAATGGAGCCACCCTTTCTGCAGAAAAAAGAAATTGTGATTGCAATTGCGGACCTTATCTGTTTACTTCGAATAAAGTAACATACACAAGATAAATAGCATAGAAAATATGCTAAGGGCATTAAGTATTTTTACTTTATTTACCCCGTTTTAAAACCCTTTTACTTTGGCTATGATGGAAATATTTATTTTAGGTTGTATTTTTACTTTCAATGACAATTACAACATCTGATATACAACTATATGAAATGCTGAAGCAGAAACTGGGTAGCCAGCAGGCAGAAGCATTGGTAATATATGTAGATACAAAATTAAAAGATGCGCATGAGCACAATCTCAAAACGCTGGCAACAAAAGAAGATCTGAAAGATCTAAAACTTGAACTCAAACAGGATATTGCAGATACAAGATTAGAGATCGCAAAATCGAAAATAGATATTATCCGTTGGGTATTCGCATTATTCATACCCCTCATGCTGGCAATTATTGGACTGTATGTAAAGAAGTGATTTTTACTCTTCCCTTCCAAATAAAGAAAGCCCTCACAATTGTGAGGGCTTTCTTATACATTATATTCAAAGCTGCGAAATAAGAGATTTTATTTAACCTCTTCAAACTCAGCATCAGTAACTGTTTCGCCACCAGCCTGGGCACCCGCATTGCCATTGGCATGTGCGCCTGCATCAGCTCCGGGCTGTGCTCCTGCCTGACCTGCTTCTGCCTGTGCTTTGTAAATTTCTTCACTGGCAGCAGTCCATGCAGCATTCATTTCTTCCATAGCAGCATCTACACCGGCAATATCCTGGTTCTTATGTGCTTCTTTCAATTTAGTGAGGGCCGCTTCGATCGGAGCTTTTTTATCAGCAGAGATCTTTTCGCCAAACTCTTTAAATTGTTTTTCGGTCTGGAAGATCATACTATCAGCAGCGTTCAGTTTTTCAACTTTTTCGCGTGCTTCTTTATCGGCCGCTTCATTGGCTTTTGCTTCGGCTTTCATTTTTTCAACTTCTTCCTTGCTCAAACCGCTACCGGCTTCAATGCGGATCTTCTGTTCTTTACCGGTGCCTTTGTCTTTTGCACTTACATGCAACATACCATTGGCATCAATATCAAATGTTACTTCGATCTGTGGTACACCACGTGGTGCCGGTGGAATACCATCCAGGTTAAACATACCCAGACTCTTATTCTGGTTAGCCATTGGCCTCTCTCCCTGTAATACATGGATCTGTACACCGGGTTGGTTATCGCTGGCTGTAGAATATACTTCTGTTTTCTTGGTAGGGATGGTTGTATTGGAAGGGATCATCGTTGTCATGATACCACCCATCGTTTCAATACCCAGGCTTAATGGGGTTACATCAAGCAACAATACATCTTTTACTTCACCGGTTAATACCGCACCCTGGATAGCTGCACCCAAAGCAACCACTTCATCCGGGTTCACTCCTTTATTAGGTTTTCTTCCGAAGAATTTCTCTACGATCTCCTGTACTTTAGGGATACGTGTAGAACCACCCACCAGGATCACTTCATCAATCTGAGAAATATTGTATCCGGCATCTTTCAATGCTTCTTCACAGGGTTTTAAGCAACGGGCAAATAGTTTATCAGCCAACTGTTCAAATTTTGCACGGCTTAATTTTACCACCAGGTGTTTAGGTACACCATCCACTGCAGTAATATAAGGCAGGTTGATCTCTGTTTCTGAAGAAGAGCTCAACTCAACTTTGGCTTTTTCTGAAGCTTCTTTCAAACGCTGTAAAGCCATTGGGTCTTTACGCAGGTCGATCGCTTCCTGTGATTTGAATTCATCCGCCAGCCAGTCCATGATCACTTTATCAAAATCATCACCACCTAAGTGCGTATCACCATTCGTTGATTTTACTTCAAATACGCCGTCCCCTAATTCAAGGATCGAGATATCAAACGTACCACCACCCAGGTCAAACACGGCGATCTTCTGATCGGCATGTTTTTTATCCAGGCCATACGCCAAAGCGGCTGCAGTAGGTTCGTTTACAATACGGCGAACATTCAGACCGGCAATTTCACCGGCTTCTTTGGTTGCCTGACGCTGGGCATCATTAAAGTAGGCCGGAACGGTGATTACCGCTTCGTTTACTTCATGCCCCAGATAGTCTTCAGCCGTTTTCTTCATTTTCTGAAGGATCATGGCAGAGATCTCCTGTGGCGTATACAAACGCTCGTCTATCGCTACACGAACGGTATTATTGTCACCTTTGGCCACTTTATAGCTCCAATGGCTGATCTCTTCGGTCACTTCGTCGTAACGACGGCCCATAAAACGCTTTACGCTGCTGATGGTGTTGGCAGGGTTGGTGATCGCCTGTCTTTTGGCAGGATCCCCCACTTTTCGCTCACCATTCTTTAAGAACGCTACTACCGAGGGGGTGGTTCTGCGCCCCTCATCGTTGGCGATCACTACCGGCTCGTTACCTTCCATAACGGCCACACAACTGTTCGTTGTTCCAAGGTCAATTCCTATTATTTTGCTCATAAAACTGAATTTCAGGTTAATAATCAGGATTCTATAGTCAATCACCATGCCATCACCCCTTAAAATGCAAAAATGTCAGCCTTTTATCAGGCTTATCACTCATTTCTACAGCTTGCCTGGGCGATTGGTGGATTTTATGACAGATTTTTTACCTAACAAAAGACAGAATCCGTAGCTTTATATACCCCCCGTTCCACTATCAGGATTCATTTCCCGACTGTACCATAAAGGGGTGCCTAAAATCCAATCCTTGATAAACTTTTCGTTTATTTAACCCCTTTGCATAAACTGTTGCGTGGAGAGAAATGATTTATTGACCCGATTGGTGGTTTTGTTTTGCTGTACAACCCTGGTATGCACCGGCGGCTTGTCGCAACGTGGCAGCGTACGCGGCAAAGTGATGAATGATTTCACTAAAGAAACGGTTCCCTTCGCAAGTCTTTTCTGGAAAAAAGCCGGTTTTGGTATCACTTCAGACAGTGCCGGTAATTTTGCGATCCGGTATAGCCATCACCCGGTAGACACCCTCGTTCTGAGTTATGTAGGCTTTATGGAAGTCTATAAAGTATTTCACAGTTCTTCAAAAGATACCCTGAATGTTGAAATGGTCTTAACCCAGGTAAAACTCTCCAATACCGTAGAAGTAAAATCAAAATTCAATAAAGGGCTTCGCTGGTGGAAAGCTATTGTTGCACATAAAGCAAAGAATAACCCTTACAAATACGATAACTATACTTATGAATTATACAATAAGGTAGAGCTCGACATGAGCAATGTGGATAAACGTTATTTCACCGATAAAAAACTGTTACGCCCCTTCGCATTCCTGCTGGATAATATTGACAGTGTTTCGGACCATAAGCCTTTCCTGCCGATATATATGACAGAAGCGCTATCAGATTATTACTATTCCAACGATCCTTATAAGGTGCGGGAAGAGATCAAAGCCGCAAAAACAGAAGGTTTAAAAAATGAAAGCATGCTTCAGTTCATCGGTGGCATGAACCAGAAAGTGAATGTATATGAGAATTATACCAATGCGCTGGGAAAAGAATTCATCAGCCCCTTGAGTGATGTAGGCGACAGGTATTATAATTACAAAGGTGCGGACACACAATATATCAGCGGGCAACGATACCTGCACTTGTTCTTCACACCCAAACGGGATGGAGAGAATACTTTCAGCGGCGATTGCTGGATCCACGGGGGCAACTGGGGCATTTACCGTATTAACCTTAATATTTCTGCCACTGCCAATATTAACTATGTGAACAGGTTAAGCATCGTGCAGGAATTCGGCTTACGTCCGGATAGTGCCTGGATGTTTGCAAAAGATAAAACCGTTATTGACTTTACTCCTTTCGGAAAAGAAAAGCTCTCCTTTATTGCCCGCAGAACCAGTACCTACAAAGATGTAAGGGTAAATGATACTGCCATCCTGAAAAAACTGGCGGAAAACTCACAGAAAGAAGAAGTGGTTGTTTCAGAAACAGCAAGGGAAAAAGACAATAAGTTCTGGGCCGAACAAAGACATGAAGAATTGAGTGTGAATGAACAGAAAGTGTATAAGATGATGGACACCATCAAAACGATCCCGGCCTTTATCAAATACACCAAAGCCATTAAATTTATTTTCGATGGCCACAAACAATATGGCAATATTGAAATTGGCCCCTGGTACAAATGGGTCAGCGGCAACCAGCTGGAACGCTTCCGCATGCGTTTCGACCTGGGAACAACAGAGCAGTTCAGTAAATATTTACGCCTTCATGGTTACCTGGCGTATGGTTTTAAAGATGGAAGATGGAAAGGAAGAATGGATATTACCTACCACCTGCCTAACGATAAAGGGCTCACCTTTTTTGGTTCCTATACCCATGACCTGGATAATGGCCGTACACGATACAATGATGAAGACATCACTACGGATAATATATTCAGTCAGCTGATACGCAGGCCGGGCATCCCCCAAAAATTCCTGGGTGTGGAAGAAATGAAACTGGCTGTTACCAAAGAATGGAAAAGCAAGTTCTCTTTACAGCCATTCATTACCCGTAC
>CBHRAM010000051.1:0-13769 GCA_966076165.1 uncultured Chitinophagaceae bacterium | reverse complement strand
CCGGTTCGTACACTTTCTGTATGGTTCAATAAAGATCGTTGGTTACACGAATTAAGGGCATGGTACAGCTCCTGCTATTCAAAAGTTACCGCAGACCCGGGAGGCATAGGTTCTGTATCAAGCGCCACACGTTCTGCCGGTAAATACACTTTGAAATGGGATGGTAAAGATGATAAAGGGAATTATGTAAAACCCGGTAAATACACCATCTATATTGAAGCTGCACGTGAACATGGAACTTACCAGTTGCTCAATGAAGAAATGAACCTGGGAACCAAACCACAAACTGCCACCCTTACCGGCGGAACAGAAGTGGCATCTGCATCAATTGACTATAGAAAAAAGCAGTAAACGGATATGACCGATAGCAAGCAGGTAAACGACCCTAAACACTGGAAAAATGTTTTCAGAAGAAAAACATCGCGTATCTCGCGCTGGCTGCATATTTATTTGTCCATGATCAGCTTCGCGATCGTGCTTTTTTTCTCAGTAACCGGTATCACCTTAAATCATGCCGATTATTTCCAGGCGAAAACAACCACTACGCAGGAGAAAGGAACACTGAAACCGGAATGGGTAAATAACAAAGATACCAACCGGGTTGCCAAACTGAATATTGCAGAATACTTCAGGAATACTTTTTCGGTCAAGGGTGCGGTCAGTGATTTCAGGATAGATGATAACCAGGTTAGTATCGCTTATAAGGGACCGGGCTATGAAGCCGATGCATTTATTGACAGGCAGACCGGTGCATTCGAACTATCACAAACGCGTACCGGTTTTGTTGGGTTCATCAACGACCTGCATAAAGGACGCGATACAGGTAAAGTCTGGTCATGGGTGATCGATATCGCCGCCGCATTAATGGTGCTGATCTCATTAACAGGCCTGATACTGTTATTGTTTATTAAAAAGAAAAGAGTGAGTGGATTGATACTGACCGTGGTGGGATTACTTATCATGTATGTGGTCTACCGCATCTGGGGACAATAATCATTTTATGATAAAACAAGAAGGCTGAAAATATTTTCAGCCTTCTTTGTCAGGATACCAGTGAACTTAATTTTGTATACCCGAGATTCCATTCATCCTTCGGCAAATGATGGTTGATCGTTATCTGCAGGGTATATTTTTCTTTGATATGTGCCGGGAGGATCTCTTCTATTTCATACAGGTCATCTACATCCACACCATATTTATCATCAATATGTGATACGGCACCTGTAAAGCCCATGTGCTGATAAAAAGCGGTTTCTTTTGCTTTTTGAATCGCTTCCCCTTTGTCTTTGCCAACTACCAGCAGCTTATAATGAAATTCTTCAAACTCGTTTTCTTTATACCCGCCCAGGTTGATGAAGAATAGCTGAGGGCTGTTTATATCAGTTGAATTGCCCTGCGCGTTTCTGGGAACTAGATCGATCGCATACCCATCTGCTTCGGTAACCGTTCGCCAGGCATCAATATGGATCTTACCGGCATCGGGCCAGAATGCCAGCATATCGGGTACCAGGTCTTTTAACGACTCTCCCGCACTGAAAAAGATATCGTGTTGCTCTGTATGCCTTCCATCAGGTTTACATCCGAGCAGAAGCATAAACAATTTTTTATTTTCCATGTAGATAGTTTCTGTATTTGCTGTGATAATTGCAAGGGTTTCTGTAATTTGATCATCTCTTAAAATACTGATGATGATGAACCCTAAAAATAAACATTATTCCGCCCTCCTGATTTTTCTATTTGCGGAAATGATTTTCACCTGCTCAGGTTTTGCCCAGTCAAAATATCCTGCTCCTGTTGAAGGCGATTATATAGCCAAAGATTTTTCTTTTGTGAGTGGTGAAAAATTGCCATCACTAAAGCTGCATTACACCATGATAGGCAAACCGCAAACCAATAAAGAGGGCAGGGTTACGAATGCGGTTTTGATCATGCATGGCACTACGGGTAGTGGTGGTAATTTTTTGAATGACCGTTTTGCCGGACAATTATTCGGCCCCGGACAATTATTGGACGCCGAAAAGTATTGCATCATTCTGCCCGATGGGATCGGCCATGGAAAATCTGCAAAACCCAGCGATGGCTTACACATGCGTTTTCCAAAATATACCTACGATGATATGGTATTGGCTGATTACCGTTTACTTACCGAACACCTGCACATCAACCATCTCAGGTTAGTGATGGGCACTTCAATGGGTGGTATGCATACCTGGGTATGGGGCTATCAATATCCTCAATTCATGGATGCCCTTCTGCCACTGGCCAGTTTACCGGTAAGCATCGCTGGCAGAAACCGTATTCAGCGAAAGATGGCTATCGACCTGATTAAGATGGATCCCGAATGGAAGGGAGGAGAATATACACAACAACCCAAACTCGGATTAAGCGGAGCCATCTCTTCGCTTATCTTCATGACCAGCAGTCCGCTTCAATGGCAAAAATCTGCACCCACACGTGAGCAGTCGGAAACTATGCTGGACAATCTGGAGAAAAGGTATTTATCTGCACTCGATGCCAACGATTTTATTTATCAGTTTGATGCATCCAGGGATTATAACCCTGCACCTTATCTCTCAAAGATCAAAGCACCCTTGCTGGCTATCAATTCTGCAGATGACCAGGTGAACCCTCCTGAATTGGGGATCATGGAAAAAGAGATAAAAAATGTTTCAAAGGGACGGTTTGTGTTGTTGCCTATCACAGATCAGACCAATGGTCACGGAACGCATTCGCTTCCTTCCATCTGGGGTAATTATCTGGCAGAGCTGTTAAAAATATCGGAACCATCTAAGTAAGATCTATTATGAAACGTTTTCTGTTCAGTTTGTTTTTGTTATGTATCATCTCTTATCCTTTTGCACAAACCAATATGTTGTTACTACAGAAAATACAAACAGAGCTGGCTACACAAAAAGGTTTCTACGCAGTAGCTTTTAAAGACCTGCAAACCGGTACAACTGTTTTATGGAATGAACACGAAAATTTTCATGCAGCCAGTACCATGAAGACACCCGTGATGATCGAAGTGTTTAAACAGGCAGCAGCCGGAAAATTTTCCTTGCATGATCCGGTCCTGATCAGAAATGAATTCAAAAGTATTGTAGATAGCAGTGCATATCAGTTGAGTCCTGCAGATGACAGCCAACAGGAACTCTACACCCTCACAGGAAAAAGGGTCCCCTTATCAGAACTGGTCTATCAAATGATCATTATGAGCAGTAACCTGGCCACGAATATTATTATGGAAATGGTGGACGGAAAGAATGTTACACAAACCATGCGAAGCCTCGGTGCAAAAGACATACAGGTGTTAAGAGGTGTAGAAGATAACAAAGCATTTGCCAAAGGCCTGAATAACAGTACCACCGCTTATGATCTGATGCTGATATTTGAAAAGATCGCTAAACATGAAGTTGTGAATGCAAAAGCCTGCGATGAAATGATCCGGATCTTACTTGATCAGACACATAATACCCTTATACCCGCTTTACTACCCAAAGAAGTTAAAGTGGCCCATAAAACCGGAACGATCACCGGTGTACACCACGACTCCGGTATTATATTCCTGCCCGATGGAAAAAAATATGTACTGGTCATTCTTTCCAAAAACCTCGAAGATGATGAAGCCGCCACCCGATCCATGGCCCGGGTATCACAAATGATCTATGAATATGTGGTGGGGAATAAATAATGATTTAATGAGTGAATGGAATTCTATTCTATCATTCACTCATTAAATAGACCCTCCCTCCACCAACACTGCTTCTACACTCAATTCTGTTTTACTATCGTCACCGGCGATCCTTGCCATCATTTCAGTGAATGCCAGTTTGCCTAATTTATTGCCACTGGTTTCAACATAGGTTATCTCAGGATAAAAAAGTTTAGGAATAAACCCGTTACTGATTGCGATGAGTGAGATCTTATCGGGGTAGGTAAGATTCTTTTCCTGTAAAGCCTTGGTAGTGCCTGTCAGGATCTCGTCGCTCATACAGAAAACAGTATCCGGGATAATTTTCTTTGATAGATGTTCAAGTGTAACTGACCTGGCTTCTTCAGTGCTTAATGTGTGGGCTATGGTAAGTTGTATAGATGATGCATGCGTTGCAAAATATTTTGAGAAGGCCATTAATCGTTTTTGTGTGATCGACATATGTGTATCCCCAAACAGCGCCAGTACATTCTTTTTCTTTTTTCTGCAGATGGTTTCCGCGGCTATGGTGGCAGCCTGTTCATCTGCCAGGCAGATCTTATGGATCCCTTCCTTACCGGGCACTTTATCAAAAAAGATAACGGGTATATCCGATTCTTTCATTTTGTCAAACCCGGAAAGGTCTTCCGTCAGAGGGCTGATACAGGCAAAAAGCCCGGTGATCCTGTTTTGGCGGAACAGTTTCAGGTTCTCCAGTTCTATCGCCGGGTCATTACCGCTTTGCAGTATCATAATAGAGTAACCCTTTTTTCGCCCTTCTTCTTCGATGGCAGAAATAAACGACTCATAAAAGAAATTAAAAATGCTCGGCACGAGCAGGCCAAATACCTTGCTGTTCCGGGTTCTCAACTGAACGGCATTCGCATTCGGTTCATAATCAAGTATTTGTGCCAGTTCTGCCACTTTTAAACGGGTGGTTTCCGATATATCCGGGTGATTTTTTAAAGCACGGGAAACAGTAGAAACACTAACCCCCAGCATTTCAGCGATCTTTTTAAGGGTTGGATTGTGCATAGCCTTTCTAATATAGATAAGAAAGGTAATAAATTTTGCACAGCAAAGGGTTTCGCAAACGTTTGCAGGTTTGGACAAAATAATTGGATAAAGCTTTGATACCTATATATATATACATTTAGTCTGTAAATACTGCATTTGGACAATACAATTCAGGGCCGAATGCATCGTTTATAAGGTATGTGTGGTCATATGATTCGATTGCTGACAATTAGTATGTTGATGTGCCGGGTAGACAAAAAATTCTAAAAAATTTTAACAAAAAATTTTTTTTGAAATAAAAATGTGTATTTTGTACACGCTTAATAACCAATAAACTGCCATTTATGAATTTTTCGAAGCTTGTCAGGCCCATTCTCATGGGTTTAGCCGCTTGCGTGTTTGTCATCTCCTCGCAGGCCCAGAACAAAACCATTTCCGGTACAGTAAAAGACTCTAAAGACGGATCTGCATTGGTCGGCGCTTCAGTTGTTGTAAAAGGATCGAAAACAGGTACCCAAACAGGTGCTGATGGTTCTTTTAAACTTTCTGTGCCTTCTTCTGCTACCACTTTGGTGATCTCTTCTGTAGGGTTTGGTAACCAGGAGGTAAACATCTCCGGTAAATCCTCTGTAGAAGTTTCTTTAACTGCTACCAACGACCAGCTTAATGAGGTGGTTGTAATCGGTTATGGTACTGCAAGGAAAAAAGACCTTACCGGTTCTGTTGTATCGGTACAGGCTAAAAACTTTAACCAGGGTGCTATCATGGCTCCTGATCAGTTATTACAAAACAAAGTTGCCGGTCTGGAAGTAACCAACACAAGTGGTCAGCCAGGTGCTGCCTCTACCATCCAGATCAGGGGTACTTCATCTATCCGTTCAAACAACAATCCATTATATGTAGTGGATGGTGTGCCTTTGGATGGTGGAACTGCAAGGCCTAACCTGAGCAATACATTTGGTAGCACGCCAAGCTCTAACCCGCTTCTTTTCATTGACCCGAACAGTATTGCCCAGATCGATGTATTGAAAGATGCATCTTCTGCTGCTATCTACGGTTCACGCGGTGCAAATGGTGTGATCGTGATCACTACCAAAAAAGCAACTGCCGGTGCATTGAAAGTTGACGTTGGTGTTAACTACGGTACCAACGTAGGTTACATGAAAAAATTTGAAATCCTGGATGCTGCCGGTTACAGGGCAGCCCTGAAAAAATACAGCGCCTCTGCTTCTTATGATGGCGGTGGAAATGTGGATGCCTTAAAAGCCATCACACAAAATGCATTATCTCAGAACTATTCTGTTGCTATGACAGGTGGTAACGAGAACGGTAAATTCCGTGCTTCTTTACTTGCTTCTAATAATAAAGGCTTTTTGAAAAAATCAGCCCTTGATAAATATATCGCTACTGTTGGCGGTAACTACAAATTGCTTGACAAGAAATTAAGCCTCGATTTCGGTATCATTACCGGTAACGTTGCTGAAACACTTACCAGCGTATCAAATACAGCAGGTTCTCAGGGTAACATCATTTCTTCTGCATTGAGCTGGAACCCAACCCAGCCTCTGTTCAGCAATGGTGTAGCTAACTTCCCAACAAACGGTTCCGGTAACCCAAGAGCTTTCCAGGAAGCCTATTCTGACCTGAGTAGTGTTTACTCTTTCTTAGGTAATATCTCTGCTTCTTACAAGATCACCGATAAACTGGATTACAAATTGTTATTCGGTCTGAACAGCAGCACCGGTAACAGGGACATGAATATTGAAGGATGGTTAGCAGGTATCTCTGGTGTATCCGGTTTAGGTGCCGCCCAGATCCTGAATGCTAAACTGAACTCTCAGACCATTACCCATACTTTGAACTATCGTACCGATATCAACAAGGACCTCACGATTGACGCCTTGGCCGGTTACGAATATTTCAAAACCAATTTCTCAGGTAACGGTGTTTCTGCCAGTGGTTTCAACACCAACTTAACACAGAACACTCGTATCAATATTCCTTACACTGCCATGATGGCAAATGCTAAGACCCAGAACCCTTTCTACTCTTACAGAAATCCACAGTCTGAGTTACAGTCATATTTCGGAAGGGCTACTTTAAACTATAAAGACAAATTATTGTTTACAGGAACCATGAGAGCTGATGGATCAAGCAAATTCGGTGCTAACAATAAATACGGTTACTTTCCTTCAGGTGGTCTGAAATGGGTGGCCAGCAACGAATCTTTCATGAAGGGTAACAAAGTGTTCGCTAACTTATCGCTCCGTGCTTCTTACGGTATTACCGGTAACCAGGAATATCCTGCCGGTTCTTCACAAGAGCAGTTTGCTTTGAACTCTTATAACAATGCTCCACAGGTAGTAAACGGTAACCCTGATCTGAAATGGGAAAAAACCAAATCAGTCGATATCGGTGCTGAGTTTACACTTGCTGGCGGTAAAGTATACGGATCAATTGATTATTACAATAAGAAGACTTCAGACGTGTTGTTCCAGACAACTGCGATCCAGCCGGCTCCATCTTCTATCTCTTTCGTAAACCTGAAAGATGCGAACATCATCAATACAGGGGTTGAATTTGCCATCGGTGCTACATTGATCGAAAAGAGCAATATCACATGGGATGTGTCTTTCAACTATGCTTACAACAAGAACAACGTTAAAAACTTTAAAGATCCAAACACAGGTTTAGATCTGCAGGTTCAGACAGGTTTCATCAGCGGTCAGGGTGTATCCGGTACACTTGCCCAGGTGATCACCAACAACCAGCCTGTTAACGTATTCTTCCTGAAACCATTCAATGGTTTTGATGCAAGCGGTAACCAGCAGATCGGTGGTACACCAGGTATTGCGGGCGATCCAAATCCACACAATATGTTCGGTTTGGGATCAACTTTACGTTACAAAAAATGGAGCTTTACCCTGAATATGGGTGGTGCAACAGGATTTGTACTGTATAACAACACAGCCACTTCTGTTACCAATATCGCCGGTATCCTCCAGGGAAGAAATATCGACAAAGCTGCTTACAATTCTGCTGAAGGAACTGCAAGTGGTGTAGGTGCTTCTACCCGATTCCTCGAAAAAGGTGATTATCTGAAACTGAGAAATCTTACAGCTCGTTACAACTTCGGAAACAAAGGCAAATACATCAAAGGATTGAGTGCCTTCATTACCGGAAGCAACCTGTTTGTAATCACCAAATTCACTGGATTTGATCCTGAGGTTAACATCGATAAGAGCAACAACTCATACCCTTCAAGGTCTATCGAGTATGTTCCTTATCCAACTGCAAGGACCATCACTTTTGGATTTAATTTCTCTTTATAATCAACCACAACAAAAATTAGAAGTATGAAACCTTATAATATTATCAAAAAAGTTGCACTCCCTTTCGTTGCGGTTCTTGCGATGTCGGGATGTACAAAACTGAATGAAGACCTGGGTAGTACCCTTACCAATGGCCAGGTATCCAACGCTTTGGGAAGTGCCGGTACAGGATTATTGCTCTCCGCAGCTTACTCTGATCTGGGCGGACCTTTAACTGCTCAGGACCAGGTGTTTTCTCTTATGGAGAATACAACCGATGAATCTCTGGTTCCTACCCGTGGTGGTGACTGGGATGATAACGGTGTTTGGCGTGTAATGCATAACCACACATGGAATGCAGACCACGGTCAGATCACCAGCGTATTCAATGCGTTGAATAAGATCAATTTCGATGCTACCAACGTTTTGGGCTTTGGGCCAAGTCCTGCTCAGGCTGCTGAAGCTAAATTTATCCGTGCTTTATCACTGTATTACCTGTTAGATCTTTATGGTCAGTTCCCTATCAGGAACCCGGGTGATAACCTGCTGTTGGCGCCAACTGTAAAGTCTGGTGCTGATGGTGCTGCTTTCATCATTGCAGAATTGAATGCTGCTTTGCCTAATTTACCTGCCAGCAACGGAAGCAATCTTGCCAACCCGGATGCCTGCAGAACTTTGCTGATGAAATGTTATCTCCAGCAGGGTACATGGGCTAACAGGGCTGCTCCAACATTTGCAGCTGCTGATATGGCCCAGGTGATCACTTTAGGTAATGCGATCATCAACAGTGGTAAATATTCACTGGAAGCTTCTTACTTTGATAACTTCAAAAACGGTAATGACAATTCAAAAGAAGCCATCTTCCGTTATGATAACACTTCAGGTGTAGGTGCTAACAACTCAGGTATGAGCGGTCGCTGGAATATGACTTTGCATTACAATTCTTACACTCCGTTCAACCCGAACGCAGGATGGAATGGTTTCTCTACTATCGGAGATTTCTATGCATCGTTTAACACAACAGCTTCTCCCACCACTTACGGACCTTCTGATACTGCCTTTGATGGCAGGTTAGGTGGACGTAACTATAACAACTCTAAAACCATTTCCGGTATCAACCCTGGATTCCTGGTTAACCAGCAGTACAATGAGAACGGAGTTGCGTTGAAAGACAGAAAAGGTGCTCCATTGGCATATGTAAAAGATATCGCAGCCAACATGATTGAAACAGGAGCTAACCTGGAAGTTACCGGTATCCGTGTTGTAAAATATGTTCCTGATTACAGCCAGTACTCTGGTGGACCAACCGGTAATGACCTGATGATCTTCCGTTATGCTGATGTTCTCCTGATGGTTGCTGAAGCCAAAATGAGAACAGGCGATGCGGCTGGTGCATTGGTTCTGGTTAACCAATTAAGAACTGCACGTAAAGCTGCTCCACTTACTTCTTCTATGACTCTGGTAAATACAGCTAACGTAGAAGACCCTAATACCTTACTGGCAGAAAGAGGCCGTGAACTGTATTGGGAAAGTGTAAGAAGAACTGACCTTCTGCGTTTCGGTGTTTACCTGAAACCATGGCAGTACAAACCAACAGACGATGCTAAGAACCTGGTATTCCCTATACCTAACTCAGCATTGGCTGCCAATCCAAACCTGAAACAGAACCCTGGCTATTAATTTTAGCTGCGTATTTCTGAAATATCATACAGTAAAAGGCCTTCGGGCCTTTTACTTTTTTTATGCCCTGGCCGGAAAAACCCCTGATACATGAAAGACTTCATTGCCCCGGTAACGGGGCTTTTATAACTACCTGTTATCAGATTATAAGGTAACTTCGGATGCTTTTTCTTTACTTTGAAATTCATTTATTCAGTCTTTCTATTAACAGTTTCATGATGAAACCTATAAACTATACTGCTGTTTTTTTTCTATCCATACTGTTGTTTGCATGTAAGGAAAAAACGGTTAGCGGCCCGGCACTTTTTGAACTGGTGCCCAACTCGGGCATCAATTTCAGAAACGATGTGTCGGATGGAAAAAAAGAGAACAGTTTCCTGTTCCGGAATTTCTATAATGGCGGCGGTGTAGCGATTGGTGATATCAATAATGATGGGCTACCCGATATTTTTCTTACCTCCAATATGGGTGAGAATAAAATGTACCTGAACAAAGGTGATTTCAAGTTTGAGGATATTACTGCCAAAGCTGGTTTTAAGCAGGATAGTATGTGGAGTACCGGTGTCGTATTTGTAGACATCAATAACGACGGTTGGCTGGACATCTATGTCTGTAATTCGGGCCATATGTCGAACGGCAACCGCCTGAACAAATTATACATCAATAACCATGATCTAACTTTTACAGAATCGGCTGCAAAGTACGGCCTTGACCATAAAGGCTATTCCACACAGGTCTCTTTCTTTGATTATGATATGGACGGCGATCTCGATTGTTTTATGATCGATAACAGCCCGATCCCGGTAAACCAGCTGGGTTATAATAACAAACGCGATCTCCCTGAAAAGGAATGGAAAGTGGGTGAGTTTTTAAAAGGGGGCGGTAACCATTTGTACAGGAATGATAACGGGCATTTTACAGAAGTTACCAAAGAAGCCGGCATACACAGCAGCCTGATCAGTTTTGGGTTGGGTGTTTCAGTAGGTGATATCAATGGTGATGGATACCCGGATATATATGTTTCGAACGACTCGTATGAACGTGATTACCTCTATGTGAACCAGAAGAACGGAACATTTAAAGATGAGTTTGAAGAAAGGATCGATCACACCAGTTTTTCTTCCATGGGTTCCGATCTGGCTGATATGAACAATGACGGGTTGCCCGATATATTCAACACAGATATGTTGCCCGATGATGATTACCGTTTAAAAACAACGGGTGCATTCGATAATATTGATCTCTTTCATACCAAACTCAAAACAGGATTTTATTACCAGTACGTAAAGAACTGTTTGCAGATCAATAATAAAAAAGGAAAATTTATTGAAACCGGTAATTACAGCGGGATCTCTGCTTCTGACTGGAGCTGGGGTGCTTTGATGTTCGATATGGACAACGATGGGTTCAATGATATTTATGTTTCCAATGGTGTGAACCGGGATGTGACGGATCTGGATTTTATCGAATTCTTTGCGAATGATGTGATACAGAAAATGGTATTAACAGGGCAGAAGCAGGATGTAGATGAGGTGTTGAGACATATCCCCCAAAATCCATTGGTGAATAAAGTGTATCATAACCAGCATGATCTCCGTTTTATTGACAAAGCGCAGGAATGGGGGCTTACCCAGCCTACTTTTTCCAACGGTGCCGCTTATGGGGACCTGGATAACGATGGCGACCTTGATCTGGTAGTGAATAATGAGAACCAGCCATCATTTGTGTACCGCAATAACAGCAGGGAGATCAATAAGAACCACTATATCGGCATTAAACTGATCGGGAAAGACAAAAACACTTTTGCTATCGGCAGTAAAGTGAATATTTACCGTGGTTCAGAGATCATCACACGTGAGCTGGTGCCAAGCCGTGGGTTTCAGTCATCAATGGATTATAAACTGATCATCGGATTAGGTGCCGGCAAGACCATTGATTCCATGGCCATCATCTGGCCGGATCTTTCTGTATCAAAATATGATCATCCCGCCATTGATACGGTGCATGTACTCAGACAGGTAGAAAAAAATAATCTCTTCCAAGCGTTTACCAAACCGGCCGTGGTTTCCTTATTTGATTCGGTGAAAACAGTTTTTGAGAAACATGTGGAAGATGATAACGTAGATTTTTACTATGAGCGTAACCTGCCTAAAATGTTATCTCGCGAAGGCCCCAAAGCGGCTGTTGGTGATGTAAATGGGGATGGACTGGAAGATGTATATATCGGAGGGGCAACCGGACAGGCGGGTCAGCTTTACCTGCAGAATAAGAATGGGGGCTTTGAGAAAAGAGTACAAAAGGTTTTTGAGCAGTACAAAGATTTTGAAGATGTGGCTGTTCTATTCTTTGACTATGATCATGATGGCGACCTGGACCTGCTGGTTTGTCCGGGCGGCAATAACAATAAACCCGATACCCGTCAGATGCAGTTGCGTTTATACAGGAACGACGGGAAAGGAAATTTTGATATAGATGTTTCAGCATTTCCCAATGCCGGGATGAATATAGGGGCAGCAGTAACCGATGATTTTAATGGAGATGGTTTTCCTGACCTGTTTATCGGAGGAAGAAATGATCCACGTAATTATGGAGTAGATCCCGACAGTTATATTTTTATCAATGATGGCAAGGGCCATTTTACAGAGATCGCCAAAACAAAGAACCCGGATATTGCCCATATTGGTATGGTTACCGGTGCCGTGTTTGCAGATATTACCGGTGATGCTAAAAAGGAACTGATCATAACCGGAGAATGGATGGCTACCAGGATCTTCTCGTTTGAACAGGATCATTTCAAGGAAATAAAATCCAACCTGAATGATATGTTTGGCTGGTGGCAAACAGTTGTGGTGGCAGATCTGGATGGGGATGGTAAAAACGACCTGGTACTCGGAAATATCGGAGAGAATTTTTACCTGCATCCGGATAAAGAACACCCGGTTAAATTATGGCTGAATGATTTTGACCAGAACGGCGCCAGCGACCGGGTAATGAGCAGCACGATCAACGGTAAGGATATGCCGGTATTCATGAAACATGAAATGGAAGACCAGGTTCCTTCTCTCAAGAAAAAGAACCTGAAACATCGTGACTATGCCAAAAAACCGATACAGGAATTATTCTCTGCAGAACTGATCCGTTCCTGTAAAGTGAAATCTTTTAATTACTGCAGTTCTGTGATCGCGATCAATAAAGGGAATGGCCAGTTTGCCATACAAAAATTACCCATGGCCCTGCAATGGTCTTCAGTGAATGCCATCCGTTGTACCGATATTAACGGTGATGGAAAACCTGATATTATCGCAGGTGGAAACGAATATGGTTTCCTGCCGCAACTGGAAAGACTGGATGCTGGCAGGGGAGCTGTGATGATCAATAAGGGTAATGCACAGTTCAGTTTATTAAGCAGTGAAGAATCCGGGATCGAGATCAATGGACAGGTGAGAGATATACAGGTGATAAAAACTGCCTCAGACAAACAAATCCTTTTCCTGCGGAATGATCTGTATCCGGTGTTATTTAAATTAAGAAAATCAAACGGCAATAGATAAACTGTATGATCGATACGCTAAAGAAATATTTTCTGTTTTATATCATAGCCATGTCGGCCTGCAAGCCCGCTGTTGTAAAACAGCCGGCTATGTTTGAGATACTGGACAGCAGTAAGACAGGTTTACTGTTCAACAATCAATTAAAGCCCACCAAAGAATTCAACATGTTTAAATACATGTATTTCTATAATGGCGGTGGAGTGGGGGCCGGTGATTTTAATAACGACGGGCTGATCGATCTTTTTATGAGCGCCAACCAGGGCGATGATAAACTCTATCTGAATAAAGGCAATCTTAGTTTTAAAGATGTAACTACAGAAGCAAAGATCCCACAGGATGGCGGATGGTCTACCGGCGTATCGGTAGTGGATATCAATAACGATGGCTTGCTGGATATTTATATTTGCCGCGTAGGAGAATATGAAACCCTGCATGGTCATAATCAACTGCTCGTTTGTAAAGGTATTGATAAGAACGGTGTTCCGTTTTATGCGGATGAAGCCAAAGCATATGGCCTGG
>CBHRAM010000050.1:0-13943 GCA_966076165.1 uncultured Chitinophagaceae bacterium | reverse complement strand
ATTCTTGCCGTTGCCCCTGCGGTTCGTAAAGGTTTCCAGGCCATTCGCATTCCCTGGCTGCCTCCTGTGAACTGGCTTCTGAAACGGGGCGTATCATAATCGCCCTGTTCGATCAATACTTTTTTCCAATCCACTTCTAACTCTTCAGCAACCATCATGGGCAGGGAGGTGATCACATTGGTGCCAAATTCAGGGTTCGGAGAAAAGATCTTGATCTGGTTATCAGGTGTGATCCTGATAAATCCGGTCAGTTCAATCCAGTCATTGGCGCCAGCAGCATTTGCCAGCGTTTCATTGGGTACCAGGTTGGCTAACCAGCTAAACCCAACCATCATTCCCCCACCGGTAATGGAAGAAATTTTCAGAAACGAACGCCGGCTATGTTGATTTTTTATGTTTTCCATTTTCTGAAGGGTTTTATTTGGTTGTTGACTTAGCTGCCTTATGGATGGCATCTTTGATTCGTAAATAGGTTCCGCAACGACATATATTACCACTCATGAATGTTTCAATATCAGCATCCGTTGGATTAGGTTTTGATTTTAATAAAGATACCGCCGACATGATCTGACCCGTTTGGCAATAACCGCACTGGGCAACGTCCAGTTCAAGCCATGCTTTCTGTACCGGGTGATCCCCATTCTCCGACAAACCTTCGATGGTGGTAATTTCTGCATTGCCCACTGCTGATACCGGTAATTGGCATGACCGCACGGAACGTCCATTAAAATGAACGGTACAGGCTCCGCAGGAACCAATACCACAGCCGTATTTGGTACCTACCAGATCTAGATGATCGCGTAATACCCATAAGAGCGGTGTAAGGGGATCGACGTTTACTTCCAACATTTTTCCGTTGACTTTCAGGTTCATCTTTGACATAATCGGATATAATTTAAAATATCAGTAACTGGTTCAGCCCACACTTAAAAATACCTTTTTCGGTAAGGAAACCCTTACGTTTTTCAAACAATTTGATAGAAGGAACAAATAAATGAGTCGAAATGTTCCATTTCTGAGCACTTTCTTAACGTGGCATATCGGCCGGGGTGAGTAATTTGGTGAACGATAAGGAGCCCAGGGTCCATTTCTCGTTCTCTTTGATATATACTTCTGTAACCATAAACGGGTTGGTTACTTCATTGCCACCCACTACTGCCAGCAGGGTGATATTATTTAACAGGATGGCGGTATTGCCGATCAGGTTAACCGAAACGGAATGGATCTCTGCGTTCTTATACCAGATTCCCCCACTCTTAATGACATTCACTTCCTGGGTTTTGCCCCAACTTCCGCCCATATGTACAAAAACTGATTTTTCATTAAACAAACCGGTCAGGCTTTCCACATTTTTATCTGCCATCCATTGCCATTTTTGTTTGGAGAGTTGAATGATCTCTTGCTCTGCCTTATTGTTTGAAACAGTTGTGGCAGGGGTTTGCTGTTGGGCATAGGACATATGCGCGCTGATCACTAATAAAAAAAGGCATATCATTCTTGTTTTCATATTCTTCAATATTTAGTGAGTGATTAGTTTTTATACTCTTCGTCTGTTACCGGCTGTAACCAAACAGTCGTTCCTTTTTTTGTTGAAAATGTAGCGATATAATTTAAACCCGGTTGAATTGAAGCCCCATGAAAATGCTCAACACCGGGACAACCATTGATCACTTCACCTTTACGAACGAGTTGTTTGGGTTTGCCTCTTTCCTGATAGAAACCTGCTCCATCAGTAATCACCAGCACCTGGCCACCGGGATGGGAGTGCCAGGCCAGCCTTTTACCGGGAGGAAAACTGGCAACGGCTATGTTAAATGCAAACAGACTGTCTTCTTTATTTAATTCTACTAAGGTGTTGTTCCCTGTATTTGTTACGTTCAAGGGTACTCCATTCACAGAGAATTTGGTTCCGGCATCCTGTGCGATGGATCGTTCACAGGATAATGTTATGATTAGCATTACAAAAAATACTGTCCGATACATGTTTTTCATTTTATTGAGTTTTAGTAATTAAAGAAATAACCGTATTCTGTTTCAGATTAATCATTCAGCTTTCTTTCCCCCAACCATTTGACCATGGCCGGATCACGGTGATCGAAAAAACTGCTTGTTTTCAGATCTAAGACCTTAATGGCTTCCATATCCTCTATGCTCAATACAAAATCAAAAATGTTGAAGTTCTCTTCCATTCTTTCTTTACGTATGGATTTCGGGATAACGATCACTCCTCTTTGTGTGAGCCAACGCAGCACTACCTGAGCGATTGATTTATGATACCGGTTTGCGATAGCCTGTAACAATTCATTGGTAAAGAGATGATTCTTTCCTTCCGCGAATGGACCCCAGGATTCGATCTGCACCTTATTTTCTTCCAGGAAGGCCTGTGTTTCCTGTTGCTGATGAAAAGGATGTGTTTCGATCTGGTTTACAGCAGGAACAATCTCATTATGGACGATCAGATCCATTAATCTGTCGGGATGAAAATTACTGACACCGATCGAGCGGATCTTTCCGGTTTTGTACAGCTCTTCCATGGCTCTCCAGGTTCCATATACATCTCCATAGGGTTGATGCATCAGGTACAGATCGAGATAATCCAGTTGTAATTTTTTGAGTGACTGTTCAAAAGCTTTTTTGGTTCCTGTATACCCATCGGATTGGATCCAGACTTTGGTGGTAATGAATAGGTCTTCCCTGGGTATACCGCTTGCTTTGATCGCATTTCCTACCGCGGCTTCATTCATATAAGAAGCAGCTGTATCGATGAGCCTGTAGCCAACGGAAAGGGCATCTTTTACGGCTCTTTCACATTCTTCCGGATCAGGGATCTGAAAAACGCCAAAACCTAAAACCGGCATTTCTACACCGTTATTTAATGTCAGGTACTGCATGATGACTCTTTTTTACTTTTTATGACAAATATCCCACCATTCAAGCGCCTTTTCCGTAGACAGATTACGGTTTGTTCTACCATTATTACTGATTTATGTTACTTAGGTGTTTTATCAATACAGATATTGATAAATTTGGAAAACAAAACAGGCAGATGGACAAAATATTGCATTTTGACACAGTGAGGGATTATAATGCATTGAACAACAATGAGACAAAGCATCCCCTGGTGAGTATTGTCGATTTCTCAAAAGCGGAACCCCGGCGTGGTGGATTCAAAGCCTATTTTGGATTTTATGCTGTATTCTTTAAACAGGTCAAATGCGGGGATCTGATGTATGGCAGAAATAACTACGATTACCAGGAAGGAACACTGGTGTTTTTTGCCCCCGGCCAGGTATTGGGTGTGGCAGATAGTGGCGAGATATATCAACCAAAGGGATGGGGACTGATCTTTCATCCTGATCTGATACATGGCACTTCTTTGGGAAGGCATATTCAGGACTATTCTTTTTTTGGGTATGAAACCAGGGAAGCACTGCATTTATCGGAAAGAGAAAAGAATATAGTGCTGGAAAGTTTTTCTAAAATTGATTACGAGCTGGATCATGCGATCGACAAACATAGCAAGAAGCTGATCATTGCCAATATCATTCTGTTCCTGGATTATTGTAACCGGTTTTATGACCGCCAATTTCTGACACGTGATAATGTACACAAGGGTATTTTAGAAAGGTTTGAAGATCTTCTGAACAGTTATTTTCTTTCAGAAATGCCATCAAGTACCGGATTACCTTCTGTTGCTTATTGTGCCAATGAGCTGAATCTTTCTGCAAACTATTTTGGAGATCTTGTAAAAAAAGAGACCGGTAAAACAGCACAGGAGTATATCCATTCCAAGATCATACATATCGCCAAAGAAAAGATCTTTGATGCCAATAAATCTGTTAACCAGATCGCCTTTGAATTAGGTTTTAAATATCCCCAACATTTTGCCCGGCTCTTTAAAAAGCGGGTAGGTATGTCTCCGCAGGAATACCGTCTGTTAAATTAAGCGGTGTTTTACCAGATTGATGTATCCGCCCCCCAGGTTTGAATTCTCCATGCCTGTTGATTAAAAATCTTATACAGAACTTCACAGGGTACAGATAAAGTCTTTCTCATGAAAAAATTGTCTCGGAGTTTGTATTTGTCAGGATCCGTGTTATGTCTGATGTTGGTTTGGATCAACTCTATATCCGCTCAAACCATTGTTCCGGCAAGCATTTTTGGTGATCAGATGGTGGTGCAACAGGGAATTCGTGTGCCTGTCTGGGGAACGGCCAGGCCCAATCAGGATCTAACGGTTTCTTTTGCCGGCATGGTACAAAAAACAAAAGCAGACAGGAACGGTAAATGGATCATTCATTTACCAGAGATGAAAGCCGGTGGCCCTTTCCGGATGCGCATTTCATCTGCTGAAGACTCTGTGGTTTTTACTTCTATTTTCGCAGGTGAAGTATGGCTGGCTTCGGGACAATCGAATATGCAGCTTACCTTACCTGAAGTAAACAATGCCGCTACAGAAATAGCAGAAGCCGATTATCCGGCCATCCGGTTTTTTACTGTTGAACACAATATCAGCAGTAAGCCATTAGATAAAGTGACCGGTGCATGGAAAACCTGTACCCCTGAAAATGCCAGGAAATTTTCTGCAGTTGCTTATTTTTTTGCGAGAGAATTGTAACGTGATAAAAATATACCGGTGGGTATTATATACAGTTCATGGGGGGCTACTCCTTCTGAAGCATGGACATCGGGGGAGTCATTGATCCATCATCCGGATTTTAGAGATTCGGTAACCCGTTACCAGCAATTGCAGGAGGACTGGGAATTACTGTACAGCCGTTTTGTTGAAGAAACCGAAGCAGTTAAAAAAGCAAACAATGGCAGTAAACCTCCTGTAATTCCGGTACAGAAAAACTATCCAACCGCATTGTACAACGCAATGATCGCCCCCTTAATCCCATATGGTATCAAAGGTGTGATCTGGTACCAGGGAGAAAATAATGCAACGCGGGCAAAACAATACCGAAGCCTGTTTCCACTATTAATTACTGATTGGAGAAACAAATGGAAGAATGATACACTGCCTTTTCTGTTTGTTCAATTGGCTAATTTCAAGGCAAGGAATTCTGAACCTGTGTTTATGGATGACTGGGCATCACTCAGAGAAGCCCAAGCTATGGCATTACAATTACCCCATACTGCTATGGCTGTAACCATTGATATCGGCGATGCGAAAAATATTCATCCTACGAATAAACAGGATGTAGGTAAGCGGCTTTACCTGGCTGCCAATCATGTAGCCTATCATGCACCAGGCATTTATTCAGGCCCGCAATATGCTTCCATGGCTATTAAAGATGATAAGATTGAACTCAATTTTCTACATACCGGAAACGGTTTAGTAAGTAGAGATGAGAAGCTAATGGGATTTATGATAGCCGGTGCAGATAAAAAGTTTTATTGGGCCGATGCTGAAATTTCCGGCAACAAAGTTATCGTAAGCAGCAGGGAAGTTTTACATCCCGTTGCGGTGAGATATGCCTGGGCAAGTAATCCGGCTGCGGGGTTGTATAATAAAGAAGGCTTACCGGCTTCGCCTTTCAGAACAGATGATTGGTAAAGGTCTTTTGTTATCAGAAGATCTTTACCAATCATCTCACTATGCATACTACAATACGATGTATGATCACATTCATCGTATTGTATTTTTTCAACGGAGCGACTCCTGCCATTTCCATGCACTGGTAACCATTTCTTTTACACCAAGATGGGCTTTCCATTGCAGATATTCTTCTGCCTTGGTCACATCGGCATACAATGCAGCCGTATCTCCCGGCCTTCTCGGGCCAATCTGGTAATTCAGCTTTAATTGATTATGGGTTTCAAAAGCTTCAATGATCTCCATAACAGAGAAGCCATTGCCTGTACCGATATTAAACACTTCGAAAGCCGTTTTACTGCTTTGTGCGAGTAATCGCTCACAACTTTTTACGTGTGCTTTGGCAAGATCCACTACATGGATATAATCCCGGATGCAGGTACCATCCGGTGTAGCATAATCATTACCAAAAACGGTTAGTGAAGCTCTTTGTCCGGCAGCCACCTGGGTAAGATAAGGCATGAGGTTATTGGGTACTCCTCTGGGCAATTCACCGATCAATGCAGAAGCATGTGCCCCGGCCGGGTTGAAATAACGCAAGGAAATTGAGCGGATATTTTTGGCGTCCGTCATTTTTTCAATGATCTCCTCTCCCATCTGCTTGGTACTTCCATAAGAAGAAAGCGCTTTTTGAAAAGGTTCCGTTTCTTTAACAGGTAATTGTTTCGGACTACCATATACGGTTGCCGAAGAAGAAAAAACAAGGTTAGATGTTGAGTAGCGCTCCATCAATTCCAGCAGGTTAAGCAGGGATACCAGGTTATTGAAAAAATATTTCAAAGGTTCCTTTACGGATTCTCCCACCGCTTTGAATGCAGCAAAATGGATCACGGCAGCAAACCCGGATTCAGCCGTAAAAACAGCTTCCAGTTTTTCTTTATCCAGCATCGTAACGGGGTAAAATGCCGGGCGAACACCGGTGATCTGTGCGATGCGCTCCAGAACCTGTTGTTCTGAATTACTGAGGTCATCAAGGATCACTACTTCAAAACCTGCCTGTACCAGTTCTACTACCGTATGGGAGCCGATATAACCCAGTCCACCGGTTACCAATATCTTGTTTTTATTTGCCATCATGCTATGCTTCTGTAAAATGAATACTGCTTGTTTTTTTAAGTATGGCTGCTGCAGACTCTGGGGTAATATCCCTTTGCGGGTTCGCCAGCATTTCATACCCGACCATAAATTTTTTCACCGTTGCCGATCTCAATAAGGGTGGATAAAAATGCATATGCCAATGCCATTCAGGATGTGCCCCGTCGTTTACCGGTGCCTGGTGCATTCCGGAAGAATACGGAAAGGAGATATTAAACAGGTTATCGTATTTAGCCGTAAGTTGTTTTAACAGTCGGCTTAAAGAGGTGATTTCGCCGGCAGTAAACTGTGTGATGGTTTGCACATGCCTTTTACTGATAACCATGGTCTCATAAGGCCATACGGCCCAGAAAGGAACAAGTGCCGTGAAATGTTCATTATCTACAACTATCCGTTCCTGTTTGTTTAGTTCTATGGCGAGATAATCGGATAATAAGCTTGTATTCTTCTGTTCAAAATATTTTGCCTGTTGCGTGGTTTCTTTCGCCAGTTCCAAAGGGATGGAAGAAGACGACCAGATCTGTCCGTGCGGGTGTGGATTGCTGCATCCCATGATCTCTCCTTTATTCTCAAAGATCTGGATATACCGGATATCCGGTAAACTGGATAAAAGAGCAAATTCATTTTTCCATAACCCCACTACTTTTTCAATTGCCTCAACACTCATTTGCGGAAGTGTAAGATCATGTTGAGGTGAAAAGCAGATCACTTTACAGATACCACTTTCACTTTTTGCCGTAAGCAAACCTTGTTCATTATAGTCACCTTTGGGTGTATTTGACAGCAATGCTGAAAAATCATTCACAAAAGAGAAGGGGCCTGTATAAGCAGGGTTACTGCTTCCATCAGCCCGTTGGTTACCCGGACATAAATAACAGCCCGGATCATACGCAGGGCGGTTATCTTTCGGTAAATCCTCTACTTTACCCTGCCAGGGCCTTTTCATTCTGTGAGGAGAAACCAGGATCCAGTCCCCTGTTAAAATATTGTATCGCGTATGCGAATGCTCTGTAAGATCAAACATGGTCGTTTACGATTGCTGTTCCGTTTTCAATAGATGTTACATAATAGGTCAAGGGCAGATTCATTTCTTTTTCGTACGCTGGTTTTATTTCAGCAATTAATGGATTAATTGCCTCTTCCATTATTAGGTTAATGGTACAACCACCAAAGCCGCCGCCGGTCATTCTTGCGCCAATCACTGATTTTCCGACACGTACATAGTTAACCAGCCAGTCAAGTTCTTTACAACTTACCGCATACAGGTTACTTAAGCCATGATGTGTTGCAAACATCTTTTGGCCAAATGACTGTATCTCTCCTTTTTTTAAATCAACACAGCCTGTCAGCAATCTTTCAATTTCTTGAACAATAAAGCGGCCGCGCATGGCAATCAGTTGACTTCTGGGTTCTACATACTGATCAATCATAGATTCTGTTACATCCCGCAAAGACTGAACACCCGGCACCTTATTTTTTATCCATTCCACAGCCATTTCACATTCTTTTCTGCGGACATTGTATTCGGATGATGCAAGGGAATGTTTCACATTCGTATTTAGCAACAGTATTTTTATTCCATCCAGTTTAAAAGGGAGGTATTCGTAGACAAGCGTATCGCAATCCAGTTTTATCACATGATCTTTTTTACCGAACATGGATGCAAATTGATCCATGATACCACACATCACACCGGCAAATTCATGCTCAGCTTTTTGTGCCATCTTAACCATTGTGAGTTTATCCAGTCCTGCCTGCAACAGTTCATTCAGCGCAAATACGATGGCACATTCCAATGCGGCGGAGGATGATAAACCTGCCCCAATGGGCACATCACTGGTTATTACTGCATTAAATCCATTTTTTAATAAGCCGATCTTTTGAAATTGTGCAGCTGCACCGATAATATAATTGGGCCAGCTCACTTCAGATAAGGGTTTGACATCATCGAGTGAAATGGAAAATGTTTCATCAAGATCTGTTGCCACCAGGTTGATCATTGTATCCTCCCGAAGGGAAACAGCTGCGTAAACGGCTTTATCAATAGCGGCGGGTAACACAAAGCCACGATTGTAATCTGTGTGCTCCCCGATAATATTCACCCTGCCGGGCGATCTTACGATAAGGGGTGTCTGATTAAACCGCTTGAAGAATATTTCTTTTAGTAGTGCTGCGTGTGTGGCCAAACTTTTTAATTTTTGGATTTTTAGGGAAATGATAATGACAGCCCAAAGTAAGAAGCCTGAAAACCGAATGCAAGTGTATCACAACATATGAACCGTCAGCCCCCCTGTTTTGAAATACAATACCCTTCCTGCGGTTTCTTTAATAATCATTGTTACACACTTATACCCGGAAGAATGAACAGGATCCATAGGTTTTGTCGACAAATACTAATTTCCATCTATTATTTTTTTCAGCTCTGCGGCTAATTTTTTAACCATATCCGGATATTCATCCTTCAGGTTACGGTTTTCTTTCGGGTCATCTTCGAGGTTGTATAGTTGCGGTGTGGCCTGCAATCCGGTGGGCACATCTTTATTTTTTAACCAATCCGGTGTTTTCCCTTTTGCCGGATCAATATATTTCCAGTCACCCGAGCGTAATGCCATGGTGAAAGATTCTTCTACCAATTCTTTCCTTCCTTCTTTGGATCTTCCCAATAAAACCGGCAGCATATGTTTACTGTCAGGCGCCGACTTACTATGATCCACTTTCACGCCAACCAGATCTGCCAGGGAAGCAAAGAAATCTACCTGGCCCATCAATGCATTACTCTCTGTAGCCTGTATCTGCCCCGGCCAGTAAGCGATGGCAGGAACCCTTGTACCTGCTTCATACGCACTGTATTTTCCTCCTTTATAGATCCCGGCAGGATGGTGGTTACCCAGAAGTGTTACAGCCTGGTCATCATATCCATCATTCAACACAGGGCCATTATCACTGCTGAAAATCACAAGTGTATTATTTTCCAATCCTAAACGCTGGAGCGTTTTCATCACTTCACCTGTCATCCAATCTATTTCCACGATATCATCTCCCCTTGGCCCCATATGGGTAACTCCTTTGAATTTCGCATTAGGTGATCTGGGTACATGAATACCCGGCAGGCTGTAATAAAGGAAAAAAGGTTTGTCTTTGTGCGAGCTGATAAATTCAGTGGCTTTCTTATTCAATACTTCCGCAAAATCTTCATCATGCCAATAAGCCTGGTGCCCGCCACTCATAAAACCGATCCGGCTGATCCCATTCACAATGGTGCCGCTATGCTGGCTATCTGCCCGCATTTTTAATAATTCAGGATGCTCAAGTCCAATTGGATCTTCCCCTATCCGATGTGCATAATCGATGTCAATTGGATCTTTTGTATCAAGATTTACAACCCTATGCCCTTCCACAAAAACAGTTGGTACCCGATCGGGTGTGGCAGGTATCAGAAAACTGTAATCAAAGCCAATTTCCTGCGGGCCGGGTTTGATGTCTGCATTCCAATCGGGTTTGCCATTTCCCAAACCTAAATGCCATTTACCGATCACACCGGTTGCATAACCGGCTTTTTGTAACATGGAAGGCAATGTTTCTTTCTCAGTGGAAATCAATAGAGGTGCATCTCCAGGTAAAATCGCTGCATTATTTCTGAAAGCGTAACTGCCGGTAAGTAATGCAAAACGGGAAGGTGTGCAGGTTGATGCAGAACAATGTGCATCTGTAAATTTCACTCCTTTTTTTGCCAACGCATCTACATTGGGCGTTTGTACTTCTGTTGCACCATAACAACTCAGATCCCCATATCCCAGATCGTCAACATAAATGATCAGGATATTGGGCTTTTTTTTGTCGCGGTTTCTCAATCCTGTGCAGGAAGCGGTTCCTAAAAAAAGGATCCATAGAATACAATAAATTCTGTTCATTTTAGTAATCAGCATGGGACAGTTGTTTTATCTACGGTTAACAACAGGTTCTATTGCGCCGATACTGGGTATGTCAGGCACGGGATTTCCAAGAATATCTTTCTCCATTTGCAGCGAATACACAGAATTGCCCTCTCCTGTTTTCCAGTAGGATAATCTGATCCCTTTATTACTGATGATACCGGTATTCATGGGCAGGTAATCGGCCAATTGTAAACTACCCGGCATTTTGAATGTGGGATCGCCAAATAAGGATACATTATCCGTTACTTTCATTTCATCGGGCCAGTTGTTGACATTCAGAAACAGGTTATGCTTTAACTGCATATTTTCAACAGGCTTATCTGTATTGATATCAGGCTTACTTTGATCTCCTGATACCAGTGTGAAAGGGTTTACGATATAAAAGATATTATTGGCAATCAGCACATCCCTGCTGGTATTATCGAAAGCGATCTTGGGGTTAAGAGAAGCGTCAGCATAAATGGTATTGTTATAGATATAGGTGTTAACCGGGCCTTTTCTTTTTTGGTTGTTTCCCTGGTAGCCGCTCAGCCAAAGTGTTTTCCCTTCCTGGAAAGCACCGTTCTTTCCTTTGATACGGGCTCCATCATTCACACTGATATTATACCGGTATATGCAGTTATAATTATTTCCGAGGATTTCGCAAAAGCCCCCGGCATTGTATGCGCTGAGGTTGTATTGAATGATGATATTATCACAATTGTAATCAATATGCGCTCCATCAGAATCACCGGGGCCATTGGCGTATAAGAATTTATTTTTTTCTATGAGTACATTGGACGAGCCCCATGTCCATAAACCGCTTCCCCTACCCCATTTACGGCTGTCATTATTACTACCCGAATGATCCACTACATTATTGGCTACATAGACTGACTGTACTTCCGACATCTGTATACCCGGGCCTCCGGTGTATTTCACACTGTTGTTGAGGATCTTTACATCTTTGATATTCTTTTTATTGCCGGTAAGCTTAATACCTGTATGGCAAACATCTGCAATCGTACAGTTCCCGATCTGAACCCCGCTGATCAGGTGATCCGCTGTTTTATTGATCACACGAATCCCCCAGCCATAACGTTGGGTACCGTTGGCACTTTGTACTTCACTTTTATCGCGAACGAAACCTGGATTTTCGTAATAAACATCTTTAATGAAAAGATGCCCGAGTTTAATGCCTTTCATTTCCGGTTGCTGTACATTGTTAACCAATACCCCGCATCGCATATCCGATTCTTCGTTTGACTGCGCAAAGCCGTTAGCGGTGAGACGGATATCAGCAACCTCAATAAAACTGCAATCCTGGATCAGTATTCCATTGGCCCTGCTTTTAAAGTTGATGACAGCAGGTACATCCGCATCCATTTTATTCCAGGGTTCAGTGCTTATCTTAATGGGATTACCCTCTGTACCCTGTTGATTGATCAGCCGAAGGCTTCCTTCATATACCTGCCCTTTGGCGAGGATGATTTTATCGCCTGCACCTAATTTTAATTTTTCAACCTGTTGCAGGGTTTTGAAAGGTTTTTCTTTTGAAGTACCTGTATTGGCATCATCACCCAACAGCGGATGGATAAAATAGGAAACGGGTAAGGAATGCAGTTGATCCTTTTTGTGAGCCGATACCTGTTTATGATTGGTTACCGGACTGGCCGTTGCACCAACGTACAGATTGCTTGTGATAATTGTATAAAGGATAAACCGGAAAAGTTTTTTCATAGGACAAGAATCTTAACACTGAGATTATTTATTTACAGGCACCTTCCATCTTTCAGGATGCTCGCGGGAATATTGTTCGTCTTCCAATAATCCCAGGAATGCAGGAACTTTCAACCATGCTCTCCATGCTTTTGTTTTCTTCTCGAATTCATCCATGAGTGCCTGATGATCAGAAGATACCGAGAGGTTGTTTTTTTCGCTGATGTCTTTTGCCAGATCGAAAAACAGGGTTGGTTTCCCTTTTTCTTCAATTCGTTTATAAGTAGTACCCACAATGCAATACCGCTCTTTGTCGTAATTGCGCCAATACAATTCCTGGTGAGGGCTGTTTTTTACCTGACCCGTAAGAAAAGGCAGGAGGTTAACACCATCCAATGAATTTTTGGGTTGTGCATGAGCCAGGGCAGCAGCGGTTGCGAAAATATCCAGTGAGCTAACGGGTTGATCATAGGTAATGCCCTGCGGTAAATGCCCTACCCATTGCACGGCAAAAGGAACATGAATGCCGCCTTCAAAGAAATCTGATTTTTGTCCACGGAACGGTGCGTTACTGGATGCATTATCATAAATGGGCCCGCCGTTATCAGACAGAAAGAAAATAAGTGTATTGCTTTCAATATGCAGATCGCGGATCTTATCCAATAACCTGCCCACACCATCGTCTACTGCACTTACCATCGCGGCGTAGGTGCGGCGTTTTACATCTTTGATCTGTTCAAAACGGTTGAGGTATTTTTCTGTAGCCTGTAACGGTGAATGTGGAGCATTGTAAGCGAGGTAAAGAAAAAAAGGTTGGGTGTGATTTTTTTCAACAAAGTTTACAGCCTCACGGGAAAAAGCGTCTGTGAGGTATTCCTTTTCATCTACGCTTGTATTGTTTCGGAGTATTTTAGTTTTATAGCCATCGTTTTCAGTTCTGGCTTCAGACAAATCGTTCAAGGTTAGGTCTTCGGGAAGATATCTATGCCCGCCACCTAAGAACCCAAAGAATTCATCAAAGCCTCTTTTATTTGGGTGCAAAGATTTATGCGTACCTAAATGCCATTTGCCGATCGCACCGGTTGTGTACTGTTGCTGTTTTAAAAGATCAGCTATTGTTTGCTGATCCAAAGGTAAACCCATTGTTGGATCATTCGGTGCCACTATGGGATTTCGGGAGAAGCCAAAACGATCCTGGTACCGGCCTGTGATCAATCCCGCCCTGCTTGGCCCGCATACTGCATAGCTCACATACCCCCTTGTACAAACCACACCCTGTTTGGCTATGCGGTCAATATTGGGTGTGGGAATATCTTTGCATCCGGTAAAACCAAGATCGGCGTAGCCCAGGTCATCTGCCAGAATAATAATGATATTCGGAACAGATGACTGAGCATAAACCGACTCAAAAAAACCAACTGCCAGTATGAACAAAAAAATCCTAGTATATATTTTCCGCAATTGCATATGCTTGCCGGATGAGTTTACTTTTTATTGCCAAACAGGATTTTGTACCAGCTTAGCATTGGCATCCAGCTCCGACTGCGGGATCGGGAATATTTCAGATTTAGCACCCAGGTACACCGGGGTATAACCAGGAATATTATCAACAGTTG